>JACMKK010000190.1 GCA_014380115.1 Luteimonas sp.
ACGACATGGTCCAGCACATGCCGGACTCCCAAGCGCTCCGTGCAGTGCTTGCGCAGGAAAACGCCGAGTTTGCCGGCGTCCAGGTGGTAGGCGTAGTTCGCGACCGCCGCGTATTCCGGAGTGGCCGCCTGTTTCGGCGCCTTGCCGCGCGCGCACAGGTGCGGTTGGAAGCTCATGAGGTCGGCGAACGGCATTTGCCCGTGGCGCTGCAGCCAACCCGCCACCAGGTTGGTCTCGGTATAGCCGTGAGGCAGGACGAAAGGGTGGAAATAACTGTCGTCGTCGGTCCCGCTGACCCATCCGTTGAACTTCGAGCCCTGCTTGAAAGAGGCGTCGCACTCGCGGATGAAATCAGTTTCCGACACGCCGATCCTGCGTAGCGTGTCGCGCATGGTCGGCCAGGTGCCTTCGCCAACGCCGATGGGCGCGACGTCGGGTGACTCCACGACAGTCACCTGCAGGCCGGAATCCGGCGTCGTGCCATGCTCCGCCGCGATGACGGCGGCGGTCAGCCATCCGGCGGAACCTCCGCCGACGATGACCACATCCTGTATCGCGTCAGCCAATGTCAGTACCTCGTCAGCAGGCAGCCCTAGCGCGAGCATAAGGCCAATAAAAAAAAGCCGCTGGTGTTCAGCGGCTCTTTCTACCGCGTGCTTTTCAGGCCACGCAGCCTTCTCGAGTTTTTCGCTAGTCGAACTTGTAGCGGAATCCGAACATGTATCGCGGCCCGGTCTGGGTCGCGAACAGCAACTGGTTCTCGTGGCGCCCGTGCAGACGCTGGGTTTCGTCGGTCAGGTTGATGCCCTCGACATGCAGCGAGAAGCGGTCGTTCACCTGGTAGCTGACGTTGACGTCGAGCTGGCCATACGCCTCGGTGTAGACCGGATTGGGAAGGCCGGTGCCGTCGAAGCGTCCGGACAGGAACTCGTCGCGCCAGTTGTAGGCCGCGCGGATCTGCCACGCCCCCTTGTCGTAGAACGCCACCAGGTTCGCCGAGTCGCTCAGGCCCTCCAGTGCGAACTGCTCGCCGAGGTTGAAGTTGTCGTAAGTCAGACCGGAATCGACGATCGTGTAGTTGGCGGCCAGACCGAAGCCACTCTCGCCGAACACGTGCTGGACATTGAACTCCCAGCCATCCAGCGAGGCCGAGCGCTGGTTGGCGGGTACGGTGATCGCGAATGTCGCGATCGGGTCCCCAGGCTGCCCGGCGATCGTGCCGGTCTGGTTGCCGTTCGCATCATCCGGCCCACGCGCCACGCCCGGATCTCCATCGTGATTGAGGAAGATGAAGTTGCGGATGCAGGTGAAATCCGACGCCGCGCAGCCGGCGGTCACCGCCTCGGTGAAGTAGATGCCGTTCGCCGGCGTGCGCAGATCGAATGGAGTCTCCTGAATCGTCGTCACGCCGATGTAGTTGTCGATGTTCTTGCGGAAGTATCCGACCGACACGTAGCTCGACTCGCCGTAATACCACTCGAAGGACAGGTCGAAATTGTCGGACAGCAACGGTTCCAGGGCGGGGTTGCCCTGGGCACCGGTTCCGCCGTCGACGCGCGCCAGCTGGTTCAGGGTCTGCCCGCCCTGGATGTCGCCCCAGCCGGGCCGGCCGATGCTCTGGCCGTAGCTGCCGCGCAGGATCATGCTGTCGGTGAGATCCAGGCTCAGGTCGACATTCGGCAGCACATAGTCGTATTTGCCTTCCAGCGATGTGAACCCGGGTGCGCCGAACTGCACCGAGTATTCGTTGTTGGCGACCCAGACGATTCCGGTGGCCGTCGGTACCAGCGCCGTCGACGCCACTTCGGTTTCTTCGTAGCGCACGCCTACGGCCGCATGCAGCGGCATTGCGAAATCCCACGTCGTACTCCATTGGAGGTACGCGCTCTTGGATTTTTCGGTCACGCGACGGTCGGTGGTGAATATGTCCGACGCGAGATAGTCAGCCGGATTGTTGCCGCGAGCCGCCCAGGCCTCCGCCGCCAGCCTCCGCACCGTCTCGAAGTCGAAGGTGAAGAACGCGTCGGTGAAATTCGGGTCGTTGCGCCCGTCATAGCTGTCGAAATAGCGCCCCATGTTGTCGAGGCGCCAGACCTCGTCCGGGTAGTCGGCCGCGCTCGTGGCACCACCCCAGGTGTCGAGCTGCACGTTGGAGAAGGCGGTACGGTTGTTCACCTCGATCGCGGATACCCCGAAGTCGAGGCGCGAGGCATCGCCGAATTCGAAATCGCCACTCACCTGTGCCTGCTCGACTTCCGACTTCATGTAGCTATTACGGAAGGACGAACCCGTCACCAACATACCCGCGGGATCGATCTGGCCCATGCCGGGTGGAAGAGCCACGGTCAGCACCGGGAAATCGTCCGAAAAATCCACTGAGGTGGTGCCGCGGAAGAAACCGGCGACGCCCAGCACGGAATTCGAACCGTAGGGGCTGTCGGATCCCGACTCGGCATCCGACTTGTGCACGTCCAGTTCCAGGTTCAAGGCGTCGGTCACTTCCCATTCGACGTTGAAACCGAGCGACTTGTTCTCGTTCCTGGTACCGAATTTCGCGCCGCCCATCGATAGATCGCTGGTGGCAGGGACGATCGTTTCGGAATAGAAGTTCGGTCCTGCGACGGGTCCGTCGGTCCACGAACTGGTCGACGGGCCGAAGTTGAACCACACCGACAATTCGTTGCGCTGCTGCTGGATCTTGTTCTCGGAGTAGGTGTAGTCGAGCGTCGTCGTCACCCGCTCGGTCGGCGCGTACTGCAGCGTCAGCTGACCGTTGGTGCGCTGGCGCTGCACGCCGTTGACGCTGTAGCCGAGGTTCTGCGGCACAGAGTAGATATCATCGGGACCGGGGCGGTTGACGATGTTCTCGTAACCGGGTTCTCCCGGCGTCGGGATCGTGCCCCAACTGTTCGTATCGTCACCAGCGAACGGCCGCCAGCCGTTGCCGACACCCACCTGGCTGAAGCCGAAATCGCGTTCCTGGTAGCTCGCGCTGAGGGCCACGCCGAACTTGCCGTCCGCGGATGTAGTGCTGAAGATGCCGGACACTTCGGGGGTGACTGAATCCCCCTGCAGCGAATGGGGCAGGTTGTCGTTGGACGTATCGTGGACGCCTTTTACGCCGACGTTGGCACGGAAGCCTGGGTTGTCGAGCGGGCGCGCGGTCTTGATGTTGATCGTGGCGCCGATGCCGCCTGTCGGGTTACTCGCGCGGCTGGTCTTATAGACCTCGATCTCCGAGATCGCCTCCGAAGCGAGATTGGCGAAGTCGAAGGCCCGCGAGTTCGACGGTCCAGTCTCTTCAATTCTTGAGGCCGGCATCTGCCGGCCGTTCAACAGCACGAGGTTGAAATCGGGCCCGACACCGCGGACGGTCACCCGCGCACCCTCACCCAGCGACCGATCGATCGACACGCCGCTGATGCGCTGCAACGACTCAGCGAGATTGGTGTCGGGAAACTTGCCGATGTCCTCGGCGACGATGCCGTCGACGATGCCTTGCGCATCGCGCTTGAGGTTCATCGAGGAGGTGAGGCTGCCGCGGATACCCGTCACCACGACGGTGTCGAGCGTTTCTGCGTCGGTTTCAGCGGGGCTTGCCGTTGTGCTGTCCGGATCTTCCGCGACCACTTGCGCCGCGACCGGGTTGGCAAGCGCCAGCAACAAGGCCGACGTCAACAGTCGCTGCTTCGGAACGGCGTGCAGTTGCTTCATGGACCTTCCCTCCCCGGAATTTCCCGAACCAGTTGATGTGTTTTTTCGACCGCCGCCGAAACCACCCATCGCGCGGCCCGCATTGCACGCCCATATGACAGCGTTGTCAAACGGGCCAGTCGAACAACGCAAGCCATTGTTTCAGAAAGGATTGCTGTCGTTAAAAAATGCTGCGCTGCAGCGAATTGCCGCTTCCGCAAACCCGCCACCTATCGCTCTCCCAACGTCCCGTGGAAGAGCGAAGACGCTGCGCCAACTTTGAGGTGGAAGTCGGATGGGCTGCATCCGCGGTTCGTATCGACTATGTGCGCCGCGCTCGAAACAGCCCAGCTGCTAAGCATCCGAAGCAGACTGTTGAACGTCATGGCGGCAAGGCAGCAATCCATGGCCATCCACCATTGCGCAGCGGGCGGTAGCGTCGAGTGCGGCGCCCTGAAAGCCGGCTACACTTTCACCTGTGATGACCGGATTTGTCGTCATGCGGATCGCGCAAGATCGAGAGCGACACGCGTCTACCGGGGAGCCAGCATGGCGTCGAGAGTACGCATTGAAGACGTTGCCGCAGCAGCCAACGTTTCGATGAAGACCGTCTCGCGAGTACTCAATCGCGAGCCGAACGTGCGCGAGGATACCCGCGAACGGGTGTTGGCTGCGGTGGACAGGCTGAACTACATCCCGGATTTTTCGGCCCGCAGTCTGGCCGGCAACAAGTCCTTCCTTATTGCGTTGCTCTACAACAACCCCTCGGCCAACTACCTCATGGAAGTGATGGGGGGCGTGCTCGCGGCGTGTGAGTCCCACCAGTACAACATGTTGCTGTGCCCGCTCGATTTCGACAGCCCGAAGATCGTTGCCAACGTCGAGGCCTTAGTCGCGCGTTCGCGGCCGGATGGACTGGTCCTGACACCCCCGATCACGGACCTGCCGGCGCTGCTCGCGCGGCTGTCAGAACTGGAAATTCCAAGTGCGAGCATCTCGCCGAAAGTGCACGCGAATTGCGCCGGCGTCGCCATGGATGAAACCCAAGCGGCCTACGACATGGTCGCCCACTTGGTGTCCCTGGGCCACCGCCGCATCGCGCACATCGCTGGACACCCGGCCCACGGCGCTAGCGACTGGCGTTTGACGGGTTACCGCCAAGGTCTCGAACGCGCCGGCATCGAGTTCGATCCGACCCTGCTCGTAGCGGGTGAGTTCTCGTTCGAATCCGGAGTGCACGGAGCCGGGGAGCTCCTCGACCTGAAGCGGCGCCCCACAGCGATTTTCGCTGCCAACGATGACACCGCGGCAGGGGTGATCACCGTGGCGCTGGAGCGGAACCTGCGGATTCCCGAAGACCTCTCGGTGTGTGGTTTCGACGATACGCCAATGTCTCGCCACATCTTTCCCGCACTGACCACCGTGCATCAACCAACGCACGAGATGGGTCGCCTCGCGACCCTGGAGTTGCTCGCGTCCATCCAGAAGCCCGACGCCGGCGAGATGCTACATGTGCCGTACGCGTTGCAGCTGCGGCGGTCCACTGGGCCGGCGCCGAAATAGCGACGAGCTCTGCTCTGCCGCGCATCATTCGGTCCACTTGAGACGGATTTGGCGGTGTAACCTAGTGAGTCGTTTTGCGGCGACGATCGACGATCGTTCCCATGCCGCCGACGCGTAGCAAGCAATGCGGTAGCAAGTACAAAGATCCCAGAAATTGACTGTCAATGACCGAAATCGAACACAGCGGAAGAACGCATCACCCGTCCAGGCATGATCTATCACGCCATGAGGAGTGCTTGCGTCTTTCCGTCGCTCCGATGATGGACTGGACCGAGACCCACTGCCGCGTCTTCCATCGCCTGCTGGCACCGCATGCGCGGCTGTACACGGAGATGGTGCATGCCAATGCCGTCATCCAGGGCGACCGCGACAGGCTGTTGGCGATGGATCCCGTCGAGCATCCGGTCGCGTTGCAGCTCGGCGGCAGCGATCCGGCGTTGCTGGGGCAGGCGGCGCTGGTCGGCGCCGAGCACGGTTTCGACGAGATCAACCTCAACTGCGGCTGCCCGTCCGACCGCGTGCAGGCCGGGCGCTTCGGTGCCTGCCTGATGCGCGAACCGCAGCTGGTCGCGGATGGCGTCGCCGCCATGATCGCTGTGCTCGCCGATGCCGCGAACGCGCGCGGCGACCGCCAGGTGCCGGTGACGGTGAAGTGCCGTCTCGGCGTCGACGAGGACGCGCATTACGATGTGTTCCGCGATTTCATCGACACCGTCGCCAAGGCAGGTTGCCGGACCTTCATCGTCCACGCGCGCAATGCATGGCTGCAGGGACTGTCGCCGAAGGACAATCGCGAGGTGCCGCCGCTGCGTTACGAATGGGCGTATGCGCTCAAGCGCGAGCGCCCTGATCTGCAGGTCATCGTCAATGGCGGCATTACCACGCAGCAGGAGGCGATCGCGCACCTCGACCACGCCGACGGTGCGATGCTCGGCCGCGCGGCGTACCACGATCCGCATCTGCTGCATCGCCTGGACGTCGCGCTGTACGGCGGCGAGGAACGCACGCGTGCGTCGTTGCTGCGCGCCTGGCGGCCTTACGTCGAGTCGCAACTGGTGCGCGGCGTGGCCTTGAAGCATCTCAGCCGGCACGTGCTGGGACTGTTCCATGGCGAACACGGGGGCCGTGCATTTCGCCAGATCCTCAGCGAAGGCGCGCACAAGCCGGGCGCCGACTGGTCGTTGCTGGAGCGCGCGCTCGCCGCGACCGAAGGCGACAGGCATTCGCGCGACAGGGTCGCCGCGTGATCACGCGCGACGCCTCGGCGTTTCTTGCGTTCGCGCAGGGCTGCGCGCCGGATTTCGGCGCGGTGACGGCGAAAGCGGCGTTCCTGGTCGCCCCCGACGGTTTCGCACGCGCCGAGCAATCCGCCGGCGACAACCGCTACATGGCGCAAGCCGCGACGTTCGATGCGCAACAAGCCTCGCAGCAGCACCGCGCGTTGCAAGCGGCGCTGTCGACGGTGCTGCCGGTGATCTGCTTCGCCGGCGATCCTGCGACGCCCGACGCGCTGTTCCCGAACAATGTCTTCGCGACCGTGCCGGGCAGCCTGGTGGTCGGACGCATGCGCCATCCCGTGCGCCAGGGCGAAGCGACGCGCGGTGATATCCGTGCCTTCTTCGGCGACGTGATGGGCTACGCCGAGATCGACCTGTCCAGGCAGCCGCACCCCTGCGAGTTGACCGGTGCCCTGGTCATCGACCGCGCGCGCGGGCTCGGCTTCTGCGGCCTGTCCGAGCGTTGCGACGAGGCCGGCGCGCGGCTCATGCAGCAGGCGTTCGGATTGCGGGCGATGCTGCTGTTCGACCTGGCGCCCGGCGAGTACCACACCAATGTCGTGCTGGCGGTGCTCGCTGGGCGTACTGCGCTGCTGTGTCCTGCGGGATTTGCCGATCCTGCCGTCGTCGATGCCATTGCCAGCCTGTACGCGCCGCATGCGATCCACCTCTCGCCGAGGGAACACGCCGCCTTTGCCGGCAATGCGATCGCGCTGTCGTCCACGGTGGCCTGGATGAGCGCGGCAGCGGCGTCGTCGCTGTCACCCGGCACCCGACAGGCCCTTGCCACGGCGGGCTGGGAGGTGCGCGGCGTAGCCCTGGATGCGATCGAGGCCGGTGGAGGATCGCTGCGCTGCTGCGTCGGAGAGATCTTCTAGGCGGCCTCGGCCTGAACGTCGGCCCATCGGATAAACGAAAAGTTAAGGCCCATTCACCGCCATCTTTCGAGAATCTCCCCTCACCTGGGGAAAAGGTGCGCGACACCGACCCTATCGCCGATGGCCTCACGGCCAGGATCCTGTTCCGATGTCCATGCTCCGCCGCCCATTGCTGATCATCCTGCTGGCCATCGCGGCGACCGCCGCGTCGGCGGCGGCCTGGGCGGATCCGCCGCGCGACCGTGGACGTCAGTCACAGGGCCGCCAGCCCGAGCGGCAGCAGGACCGGCGGCCGCGCAATGAGGATGCCCTGTCCGATTCGGTGCGCCGCATCGAACGTTCGACGCGTGGCCAGGTGCTGAGTGCGGAGCGCATGCAGTCCGACGGGCGCGACGTCAACCGCATCAAGGTCGTCGACGACCGCGGTCGGGTGCGCGTCTACATGGACGACCCGCAGCAGGAGCGTCGTCCGCCGCCGCCCCCTACACGCGACGACGACGACTAAGCTCGCACCCTTACCGTATTCAGGCCGTCCAAGGCCCCCAGCGTCCGGAGTGACCATGCGTATTCTGCTCGTCGAAGACGAAGCCCCCTTGCGTGAAACCCTCGCTGCGCGCCTCAAGCGCGAAGGCTATGCCGTGGATGCCGCGCAGGACGGCGAGGAAGGCCTGTACATGGGCCGCGAGGTGCCGTTCGACGTGGGCATCATCGACCTCGGCCTGCCGAAGATGTCGGGCATGGAGTTGGTCAAGGCATTGCGCGACGAAGGCAAGCAGTTCCCGGTGCTGATCCTGACCGCGCGTTCGAGCTGGCAGGACAAGGTCGACGGCCTCAAGCAGGGCGCCGACGACTACCTGGTCAAGCCCTTCCATGTCGAGGAACTGCTCGCGCGCATCAACGCGCTCGTGCGCCGCGCTGCCGGCTGGAGCAAGCCGACGCTCGAATGCGGTCCCGTCGTGCTCGACCTCGCCGCGCAGACCGTCAGCGTCAATGGCGGCAACGTCGACCTCACCAGCTACGAGTACAAGGTGCTCGAATACCTGATGATGCATGCCGGCGAACTGGTGTCGAAGGCCGACCTCACCGAGCACATCTACCAGCAGGATTTCGATCGCGACTCCAACGTGCTGGAAGTCTTCATCGGCCGCCTGCGCAAGAAGCTCGACCCCGATGGTGCGCTCAAGCCGATTGAGACCGTGCGCGGCCGAGGCTATCGTTTCGCCATTCCGCGGAGCGGAGAAGCCTGATACTTTCGCGAAGCGGAGCAGGTGGCTGCTCGCATGGCGCTGCAACGACCGCCAGCTGCAACGATTGCCGTGATCGCTTCGTCCACGCACGTGACCTGATGTTCTCGCTGCCTCGCGCAAAGGGAGCCGCCGATGGCGGTGCAACGTAACCTGCTGCCGTGGCGCCCGCGTTCGCTGCAGGCGCGGCAGCTGCTCGCCGCCAGCCTCGGCCTGCTCGCGTTCCTGGCGCTGGCCGGCTATGCGCTCGATCGCGCCTTCGTCGACGTCGCCGGCCAGTTGCAGCGCGATCGCCTCAGGGGCTTCGCGTCGGCCTATGCCGGCGACATCGATTTCCTCCGCGACGGCAACCTGTATCCGCCCGAGTCGCCGCCGGACGCCCGCTTCGAACGCCCCGGCAGCGGCCTGTACGCCGAGGTCGTGTTGCCCAACGGCGGCTGGAGTTCGGGCTCGGCGCGCGGGCCGCAATTGCCCGCAGCGGAGTTGCTCGATGGCGGCGACGAGAAGTTCGAGGGGCCGCTGCCGATCGTCAACAGCGACGGCAGTCTCGGCGAGGTGTTCCGTTACGGTCGTGGTTTCGTGTGGGACCTGGAGCGCCGGCCCGAGGCCGAATTCCCGTACACGATCTACATCATGGAGGACGCCGGCTCGCTGGCCGGCCAGGTGCGCGTGTTCCGCCAGGCGCTGTGGAGCTATCTCGGCATCGCCGGCGGCATCCTGTTGTTGTTGCAGGCGGTGATCCTGCGCTGGAGCCTGTGGCCGCTGCGCCGCGTGATCGAGGAACTCAAGCGCGTGCAGCGCGGCCAGGCCACGCGCATGAGCGAGCGCCATCCGCGCGAACTCGAGCCGCTGACCGACAGCATCAACGCCTTCATCGAGAGCGAGCGCGAGAACCTCGACCGCCAGCGCAACACCATGGCCGACCTCGCCCACAGCCTGAAGACGCCGCTCGCCGTGCTGCGCACGCGCCTGGACAGCCACGCCGGCGAAGCGGAACTGCGCGAGGACGTCGATACGCAGCTGCGGCGCATGAACGACCTCGTCGGCTACCAGCTCGCGCGCGGCGCGTCCGGCGGCCACAAGTTGTTCGCCGCGCCGGTGGCGATCGAACCGCACGCCGAGCAGATCGTGCGCGGTCTGGAGAAGATCTACGCCGCCAAGGGCGTGGTCTGCGAGTTCGAGATCGCGCCCGATGCGCAATTCCACGGCGAACCCGGCGACCTGCAGGAACTGCTCGGCAACCTGCTCGAGAATGCGTTCAAGTGGGCGCGCTCGCGCGTGCTGCTGACCGCCAGGGCCGGCGACACCGCGCCCAACCGCCGCCCGGGCCTGCAACTGACGGTGGACGACGACGGCCCCGGTATCCCGCCCGAGCGTATCCACCATGTCCTGCAGCGCGGCGTGCGCGGCGACGAGCGCGTGCAGGGCCATGGCATCGGCCTGGCGATCGTGCAGGACATCGTGCACAGCTATCGCGGCGAACTCGCGATCGGCGCGGCGCCGGAACTCGGCGGCGCGCGCTTCGAGGTGCGCCTGCCGCCGGGCCTCTGACGAGTGCGGCGCGCTACAACCGACCACGTATCCTAGGCAGCGCGATGCGGCCCCGGCCCGCGTCCGGAGCGCCCATGCCCTTCCTCGAACTCGCCATCCAGTGTCGTGAGGCGCAGCAACCGCGCTACGAGCATGCCCTCGAGGACATCGGTGCGCTGGCGGTGACCCTGCTCGACGCCGATGCCGACACCGGCAACGAGCACGCGATCCTCGAGCCTGGCGTCGGCGAAACGCCGCTATGGGACGAGATCACGCTGTCGGCGCTGTTCCCCGGCGATGCCGATGCGCTGCTGCTGCTGGCGGCACTGGAGGCCTTCGACCCTGCGCTGGACTGGTCGCGCGCACGCTTCCGCGCCGTCGACGACCAGGACTGGGAGCGCGCCTGGATGGACCAGTACGCGCCGCTGAGCTTCGGCACGCGCACCTTCATCGTGCCGTGGAACCATGCCCTGCCGGCGGAAGCCAGCGCGGCGGATGCGGCGGTCGTGCGGCTCGACCCGGGTCTGGCGTTCGGATCCGGCACGCATCCGACCACGTCATTGTGCTTGCAGTGGCTGGACGCGCTTGCCAGCGAAGGCAAGCTGCGCGATGCCACCGTGCTCGACTTCGGCTGCGGCAGCGGCATCCTGGCGCTAGCTGCGCTGAAGCTCGGCGCGGCCGAGGCGGTGGGCGTGGACAACGATCCGCAGGCGTTGCTTGCCACGCACGACAATGCCGAACGCAATGGCGTCTCCGATCGCCTGGCGGTGTACCTGCCGCAGGACGAACCGGTGGTGACGTATCCGGTGGTTGTCGCCAATATCCTCGCCTCGGCGCTGGAAACGCTTGCCGACACGCTCGCCGCGCGTGTCGCGCCGGGCGGCCGCATCGCCTTGTCGGGCATCCTCGACGGGCAGCAGTCCGCGTTGCTCGATCGCTATGCGTCCTGGTTCGAGCGGCTGGTGGTGGCGCACGAAGGCGATTGGGTGCGGATCGACGGCCAGCGCCGGAGCGCGTGAGGGGGCGGCCGCCTTCCTCACCCCGGCTTCCTCATCCATGTTCCCATCGATGATCAACTGACAAAAATAACGCGCATGTTCATCAACTGTCCCTACTGCAATGCATTGGTCGCCACCGATCCGGCCAGCGACCTGCCACCGGAACGCTGCCCACGTTGCGCGGCCGCATTGCGCACGGTGAATGCGGAAGTCGTGCGCGAAGTGACGGCAACTCCGGCGATCGCGCCGGAGCCCGCAGCGTTGCCGCCAGTCGACGCCGTCAGCGCCGTGGAACCGGCAACGAATGACACGGCCGGGTTCGCCCAAGACGTCTTCGCCGTCGTGTCGCCGACCGAGGACGAGGCCGCGTCTGCCGCAGCCGCGGATGCGCGCGCGATCGATGTCGATGACGTTTCCGAAGCCATGCTCGGCCCGGCAGCGATCGAGATCGAGATCGAACGCGCCGGCGCGGCGTCCGACGATGCCCGCGATGCCCAGTCGATGCCCGAACCCATCCCCGAGCCCGAGCCAGAGCCGATCACCGGGGTCGAGCCCGCTCCGCAGCCGGACCTTGCAGCGGAATCGCTGCATGAGACGCGGAAAACGCCTCTATCGTCGGAAGCGCCTGAAGAAATCGTTGCGGAAGAAGTTACGCCGTTGCCCGCCGTCGCGGTGGCCCGCACCGAAGCTCGTGTTGCAAGATCGGCGCCAAGCTTCGTCCGCGCACCCGGCGCGCGTGCATCGCGTCCGGTGCGTGGATGGCGCGCGCCGTTGGCGATCGCGGGGCTGGCACTGCTACTCGTGTTGCAGCTGCTGCTTGCCGATCGCGCGCAGCTTGCTGCGAACGCGCGCTGGCGTCCGTGGATCACGTCGCTGTGCGGCGTGCTGCATTGCACGGTGCCGCCGTGGCGCGAAGCGGGCGCATTCACCCTGCTCGGCCGCGACGTACGTCCGCATCCGACGATTCCAGGCGCACTGCGCGTCACCGCGAGCTTCCGTAACGATGCGCGCTGGCCGCAGCCGTGGCCGCGCCTGGCGCTGACCCTGTCGGACGTCGAGGGTCGCGAAGCCGGTGCGCGCAGTTTCAGCGCAGCCGAATACCTCGGCGCCACACCAACGCAAGCCGGGCTCAATAGCGGACAGACCGCGACCATCGCCATGGACGTGATCGAACCCGCGCCGCGCATTGTCGCGTTCACCTTCGAGTTCCACTGAACCGGAACCGGCATCGCATTGGCGAGCGCGACGATGGCGCGCTAGACTCGCGTTCCCGCCGACGACTCGCCCGATGCAGATCGTATCGTCGCGGACCAGCTTCACGGGACGACACTGGAGGGAAGTGTCCTGAGCACCACCGATCGATCAGAGTCCACGAGCCCCGCCGGTCGTTCCGCCGGACGCGTGCCATTGCGCGATCACGTCGCCAATTCGGTGCGTCGCTACCTCGGCGACCTCAACGGCAGCGGCGCGGAAAACCTTTACGACATCGCCCTGCGCGAGCTTGAAATCCCGTTGTTCGCTGAAGTGCTGCAACACTGCGACGGCAACCAGAGCCGGGCCGCCGAAATGCTGGGCATCCATCGCGCCACGCTGCGCCGCAAGCTCAGGGAATACGGCTTGTCCGCTTGAGTGGGCGTGTGCGTCGGCATGCGAGTCGGCGTCATCGCGACGCTTATAATCGCCGCTCCTTGTCCGACGCGCACCGCCATGACGCCCGATCACCTCACCGGCAAGCCGGTCACCATCCGCCGGGCGCTGCTGTCCGTTTCCGACAAGACCGGCCTGGTCGAGCTGGCGCGTACGCTCGCCGCGCGCAACGTCGAACTGCTGTCGACCGGCGGCACCGCGAAGGCGTTGCGCGAGGCCGGCCTGCCGGTGCGAGACGTCTCGGAGGTCACCGGTTTCCCGGAGATCATGGATGGCCGCGTCAAGACGCTGCATCCGAAGATCCACGGCGGCCTGCTCGGGCGCCATGGCACCGACGACGCGGTGATGGCCGAGCACGGCATCGATCCGATTGACCTGCTGGTGCTCAACCTGTATCCGTTCGAGAAGGTATCGGCAGACCCGCACGGCAGCTTCGACGACGTCGTCGAGAACATCGACATCGGCGGGCCGGCGATGCTGCGCGCTGCGGCCAAGAACTTCGCGCACGTGGCCGTGGCCACCGATCCGGCGCAGTACGACGCCATCGTCGCCGAACTCGAAGGCAGCGGCGGCGCCTTGTCGGCAAGCACGCGCTTCGCGCTGTCGGTGGCTGCGTTCAACCGCGTTGCGCAATACGACGCCTGCATCAGCGACTATCTCTCCTCGATCAACGACGACGGCACGCGCAACCTGTTTCCCGCGCAGCAGAACAGCAACTTCGTCAAGGTGATGGACCTGCGCTACGGCGAGAACCCGCACCAGCAGGGCGCGTTCTACCGCGACCTGTACCCGGTGCCGGGCACGCTGGCGACGTTCGCCCAGCTGCAGGGCAAGGAACTGAGCTACAACAACCTCGCCGACGCCGACGCCGCCTGGGAATGCGTGCGCCAGTTCGACACGCCGGCCTGCGTGATCGTCAAGCACGCCAATCCCTGCGGCGTGGCGCAGGGCGTCGCCTGCGGCGATGCCTACGAGCTGGCCTACGCGACCGATCCGACCTCCGCCTTCGGCGGCATCCTCGCCTTCAACACCAGGCTCGATGCGGCGACAGCGAAAGCAATCCTCGACCGCCAGTTCGTCGAGGTGCTGATCGCGCCAGACTACGAGCCCGCCGC
>JACMKK010000191.1 GCA_014380115.1 Luteimonas sp.
AGCCGCCACGGCCGTCGGGGAAGAACGGCGCGCTGGGTACACTGCCCTTAGGTTGGATACGCTTCCCAGCATGGCGGCAGCTCAAGGGCTCTACCGAAAGCTCGGTTTCACCGAAATACCTGCATACAACAGGAGTCATTTGCCCGGCACGCGATTCTTTGAGCTCAAACTGACCGACTCATCATTCATTCAAGCCGAGACCGTTTCGCAGCTCGGCTAGTTCAGCGCCAAGTTTCAGAAAGCAGCACCTCACTTACCGACGTATTCGAAGGAAACAAGGTGGCCCGTCAAATCGTGTTCACATCCAAGGCGGCGAAACCGCCGCCGGCGTACAGCCAAGCGGTCAAAGCAGCCGGCCTCGTGTTCGTCTCAGGTACAGCCCCAATCGATCCGGCCACGGGCGCCATCAGGGGCACGACGATTCAGGAGCAGACCTGGCAGTGCCTGACCAACATACAAGCCATCCTGGAAGAAGCAGGCAGCTCCTTGGACAAGGTCGCCAGCGCCACCATCGTGCTGGCGGACGAAGACGACTTCGCCGGCATGAATGAGGAGTGGCTCAAGTGGTTCCCTTCCGATCCGCCCGCTCGCCAAGGCGCCAAGCTGCCGGCACGCATCCCTGGGCTGAAGGTTTCCATTGCGGCAATCGCTGAGGCCTAACCCTTCGCCTGGGCGTACCGCTCGTTTCAAACGTCAGGACGCAACCCAACCTGCAACGCGAGAAGCCATCATGATGACGCGCCTGGTGCCAAAAATATTCTTCGACCGCATGAGCGAAGGCCTGGACCTTTTTGTAAATGGTCTAGGATTCGAAGTGCTTCACCAAGATGCTTCGCTTGCAGTCGTGGCACGAGACGAGGCAAAGGCGTACGTCGTCGAAAGCTCGGAATACGCGGCGAAGGATCGACCCGAGGTTGCGATTGAAACCGACACGATCGGCGATCTCTTCAAAGAAATTTCATCGAAGCGACCAGACTTGCTGCATCCCAACTCAAACAAGGTGACAAAAAAACCGTGGGGCGCGCAGGAGTTCGCTGTTCTGGACAAAACGGGCGTTTGCGTGATTTTCCGTCAGTGGTAGCGGCGCAGGGAGCCATACAGCATCCCGAGATCTTGCCAAGCGTGGGGAGATCGCTTTTTTAGTAGCGATCCGAGTCGGTCACCACCCATGCGAAATATTGGTCAAATCGCCAAATCACGGACGCCATGTGTCAGGTGCAACAATGCTGATAGTGAAAGGAACGACGACGTTGCGAGGAAGTTGCCATTGCGGTCGACTCCGCGTTGAATTTTCCACAAGTCAACACCCGGCCGACATCGTTCCGCGCGCGTGCGATTGCTCGTTCTGTCAGAAGCACGGGGCCGCCTACATCTCCGATCCCGCGGGGCACCTGTCGGTTTCCGAAAGCCATGCGGGCACGCTGCATGAGTATCGACAAGGATCGAACGCTGCGCGGTTCTCGACTTGCACCCATTGCGGCGTGCTCGTGGCGGTCATTTTCAGACATGATTCCCGCATCTACGGGGCGGCAAATGCAACGTGCTTGGATGGCCCTACCGGGCTCGGAACCCCGGTCACGGCTTGCCCTCAGGCATTGGGTCCGGACGAGAAGGTTTCCAGGTGGCTGAAGCTGTGGGTACCGGATGTCGTACTGACGACGTCCGGCGCATGAAGACTCGTTCGCGATAGGCGCGGCACGCGACGCGTGGGGGCTGAGGTACACCACCTCGAAAGCAGGACTTCGGAACCAGCTGTTGTGGTTTCGCCGATCGGTGGTCGACAATGCATCGATGAAGCCGGTTCGAGCCAGCTCGACTTCGGCACCAGTGTCCTTACCGGGAGGGCAACGCTCTTGGTCACATGCCAGGTTCGCTACGTACTCGATCCATTCAAGCTCAAGGAATTCGAAGCTTACGGAAAGATGTGGATTCCGCTGGTCGAGAAATTCGGCGGCAAGCACCACGGCTACTTCATGCCTGGCGAGGGCGACAGCAATATCGCGCTGGCACTGTTTTCGTTCGCATCGCTGGCCGCTTATGAAACCTATCGTTCGCAGGCCGCCACCGATCCCGAGTGCCTGGCGGCGATGCGCTACTACGAGGAGACCAGGTGCTTCCTCAGCTATGAGCGCTCTTTCTTTCGTCCTGTCTTCGAGTGACGTGCTGAAATTCAACCGCGGCGAGCGCACTGCATGAATCCCCTTGCACCAGCACTGCTTGCAGCCAGCGCGGCGATCGTCCTGCTGCTCGGCCTCGTCCACCTGCTGTATACGTTTCGCGGACCCGAGCTGCGCCCAAGGGATGCCGGCCTACAGGCCCGCATGGAGGAAGCATCGCCCGTGCTTACGCAGGAAACGACGATGTGGAAGTGCTGGGTCGGTTTCAATGCCAGCCACTCGATGGGCGCGATCCTGTTCGGCGTGATTTACGGATGGTTTGCGCTCGTGCAAGGTCCCTTCCTGTTCCAGTCGTGGTTCCTCCTTTGCGTCGGGTTGGCCTTTCTTGGCGGCTACGTCGTCCTGGGCAGGCTCTACTGGTTCAGCATCCCGTTCCGCGGCATCGTCGCGTCCACCGTGCTCTACGTTTCCGCATGGGTGGTCGCGTGGACGTGACGGCCACCCGAGTCGAGCGACAGGACGACACGGGCGTCCTTGAGACCGCGCGCCTCACGCTGCGCCAGCTCACCGTCGAAGACGCGGCCTTTATCCTGACGTTGGTCAATGAGCCGTCGTGGCTGCTGCACATCGGCGATAAGCAAGTGCGAACGCTCGACGACGCGCGGCGCTACATCGCCGGTGGACCGATGGCGATGTACGCGCGACATGGTTTCGGGCTGTATCTGGCCGAACGCCGGGAAGATGCCGCGCCTCTCGGCATTTGCGGCCTGCTCAAGCGCGACACGCTTGAGGACGTCGACATCGGATTCGCGTTCCTTCCGGCCTACTGGGGTCGAGGATATGCACGCGAGGCGGTGGTGGCGACGCTGGCCCAGGCGCGTGAAGCGTTCGGACTCGCGCGCGTGGTGGCGATCGCTTCGCCGGCCAACACCAGTTCGATCCGGTTGCTGGAATCGGTCGGATTCGTTTTCGAGCGCGCGCTGCGGATGCCGGGCGAGGATCACGACGTGCGATTGTTCGGCTATTCGACCTGATGCCAGGAGATCCAGAAATGCACGTCAAAACCGCTGTACTGATCACGTCGGCGCTGCTGGCGGTCGCAGGTTGCGCATCAAGCTCGCCGCCGGTGTCGGCCATGGCACCGAACGGCATCACCTATATCGTGGTGCGCCACGCCGAAAAGGCGACCGACGATCCCCGCGATCCGTCGCTGAGCGCCACCGGCCAGGCGCATGCCGAAGCACTTGCCAGGCGATTCGCGACGACGCGGTTGACCGCGGCCTACGCAACCGCGTTCAGGCGCACCCAGCAGACGGCGCTGCCGGCCGCGACGGCCAGCGGCATCGCCATCACGACCTACGACGCTTCCGCACCCGCTGCCGACTTCGTGGCCCAGTTGCGGCGGACGCATGCGCGAGGCAACGTCCTCGTAGTCGGCCACAGCAATACGGTCCCGGGCATCGTGGCGATGCTGTGTGCCTGCGCGGTCGCACCGCTGGACGAAAGCCGCTACGGCAACGTGTATGAAGTCAGCATCGATGACGGCGGCGAAGCAACGCTCACCGAAAGCACGTATTAAAGGCAACGCATCCAAGTCGTGGAATGCGTTCACGGGCCGCAACGAGATCGGCGCTAGGCTGTCGGCATGAGTCCGACATGCCCTGGAGTCGCGCATGAAGTTGCCTGCCGTTATCCGCCTTCGTTCGGCCGCCGCGTGGTGGCTCTCGTGCGCCATCGTCCTTTGCGCCGGTTGCGCGACCGCGGCTTCCGATGGTGATGCGGGACGCGCCATCGCCGATGGCACGGATTTTTCGATGCGTCCCGGCGACCGCGTCACCCTGCCCGACCGCAGCGAGCTTCGGTACGTGGACGTGGTCACGGACTCGCGCTGCCCGCCGGAGGTGCGATGCGTGTGGGCGGGCGATGCGGAAGTCGCATTCACCCGGACCGTGGCTGGTGCCGCGGCGCAATCCTTCAGCCTGCATACCGGCCGCGGTGCGCGCAGCGAGGATTTCGGCGGCAGGCGCCTGGCGCTGGTGTCGCTGGCGCGCGGTAAGGGACCGCAGGCGGAGCTGCGGCTCGATCCGGCGCCGTGAGCGTCAGGGCTGGCTTTCGAGTGGACGGGGCCTGCTGCTAGTCGATGCGAACGCATGCCCGCACAATCGGGGGCGGCGGCTGAGGCAATAGCAACGTCAACAGCAAATCTCCCCCCACCCCTCTTTTTCAAAGAGGGGAGCAAAGAGGGGAGCAGCCAAAAGGGGAGGCAGCCTGGGTTGCAGAATGCTTCGTTGCAGCCGGCCACTCGTCTCGGCATCGCGTGGATGCCATGCTGGCGGCAGATTCACAGCAGGAGCCGCAATGACCACCCTCATCGCCCCGCGCGTCCACGATCTCGGCGGCTTCCAGGTCCGTCGAGCAGTGCCTTCGATCCAGGCGCGCAGCGTCGGGCCGTTCGTGTTCGTCGACCACATGGGCCCTGCCGTGTTCGAGCCTGGGCGCGGCATCGACGTGCGTCCGCATCCGCATATCGGGCTGGCGACGGTGACGTTCCTGTGGTCCGGCACCATCACCCATCGCGACACGCTGGGGTCGCTGCAGGACATCACCGCCGGCGACGTGAACTGGATGACGGCCGGACGCGGCATCGCGCATTCCGAGCGCACGCCGCAATCGCTGCGCACCGGAGGGCATCCGTTGCACGGTATGCAGACCTGGGTCGCGTTGCCGAAGGCGGACGAGGAAGCGGAACCCGGCTTCCATCATCATGCCGCCGCTACCTTGCCGCGCATCGAACGCGATGGCGCATTGCTGCGCGTCGTCGCCGGGCGCGGTTACGGCGCCGAAGCGCCGGTGCGCGTGTATGCCGACACGCTGTACGTGGCGATCGACCTGCAGGCCGATGCCGAGATCCTCCTCGACGCCGGTCATCGCGAGCGTGCGCTGTACGTGCTCGAGGGCAACGCGCAGCTCGATGGCGCCGACCTGCCCGACAAGCACCTGGTGCTGCTCGACGAAAACACCCGACCGGTCCTGCGCGCGAGGACGCCGGTCAAGGCGATGCTGCTCGGCGGTGAGCCGCTGGATGGCCCGCGCCATCTCTGGTGGAACTTCGTGTCGTCGTCCAAAGAGCGGATCGAGCAGGCCAAGCTGGATTGGCTGGAGGGCCGCTTCGGCACCGTGCCAGGCGATGACGAGTTCATTCCGCTGCCCGATCGCTAACGTTTGGGCGCCTTCCAGCTCATTTAGTGACGTAGCTCACAATTTGAATGGGCGTTCCCTTAGACACTCGGGCAAACGGCGTAGTCGTTCGGACCGCCACAGGGGATGCGCACATGAACAAGATCCAATTTCTTTCTTTAGCGTGCCTGTCTCTGGCAGGCTTGACGCTGGTTGGCACCGCCTACGCCCAGTCCCCGGACAATTGCCCGACGTTGGCAGCGGACAGCGGTCTGACCTGGAAGCAGCTCGACGGCCCGGGCTTCACCTTCTGCAAGGCACTGCGCGACGTCGACGGCAGCGAAGCCTTCGCGGTCACGATCAGCGAGGATTCGCCGTTCAAGCCACGGCGTGGCAACCGCGCCGAACAGGCCTCGATCGACGGCCATGACGTGTACTGGTATCGCAGCGAAGTGGCTGCGGCGCCCAATGTGCTGGTGCGCGAGACTTTGCTCGAGCTCGACCAGGATCGCGTCGCGCATATCTCGTTGCAGGCAGGCTCGCAGGAACAACTGGCCGACCTGCTCAGGCAGGCCGACGCCATCCGCTTCCAGGAAAAGCGCCTGAGCAGCAACTAGCCGGCTGTCATCGTGTCGCGGCAACCTCGCTCGCTTTAACGAAACCGGAACACCGGCGCTGCGCGCATGGTCTAGCTTTCGCGGTGGCAGGGGTGCCATCAGCGAAGGGGAAACAACATGCTCAAGCGATTGGTCGCCGAGTTCCTCGGCACGTTCTGGCTGGTACTCGGCGGCTGCGGCAGCGCCGTGCTCGCCGCGAACTTCGGTGGTGACGGCAACCCGCTCGGCATCGGCCTGCTCGGCGTGTCGTTCGCCTTCGGTTTGACGGTGCTGACCGGCGCCTATGCATTCGGCCATGTTTCCGGCGCCCACTTCAATCCGGCGGTGAGCTTCGGGCTTTGGGCCGGCGGGCGCTTCCCGGCCAGGGACTTGCTGCCTTACGTCGTCGCCCAGGTCGCGGGCGGCATCTTCGCGGGCTGGATCCTGTTCCAGATCGCCAGCGGCACGGCCGCCTTCGCGATCGATTCGACCGCGGCCGGCGCGTTCGCCAGCAATGGCTTCGGCCCGCTGTCGCCAGGCGGTTATTCGGCGGCGGCCGTGTTCCTGTGCGAGGTCGTACTGAGCGCGATGTTCCTGGTCGTCATCATGGGCGCCACGCACGAACGCGCGCCGGCCGGCTTCGCGCCGATCGCGATCGGCCTGGCGTTGACGCTGATCCACCTGATCAGCATCCCCGTCTCCAACACCTCGGTGAATCCGGCGCGCTCGACCGGCGTGGCGCTGTTCGCGGGCAGCGGCGCGATCGGGCAGTTGTGGATGTTCTGGCTGGCGCCGATCCTGGGCGGGCTGCTGGGGGGCGTGGTCTACAAGTGGCTTGGGCAGGATCGGCCGGACATCGTCGGCGATCCGCAGTAAGGGTTCCCAACCAGCGTCCAATGAAAAGGCCGCGCATTCGCGCGGCCTTTTTCATCGATCAGAACTTGCCTTCCTGGAAATCGGCGAACGCCTGCATCACTTCCTGCTTCGTGTTCATCACGAACGGACCGTAGCGCGCGACCGGTTCGCGTAGCGGCCGGCCGGCGACCAGGATCAGGCGCGCGCCTTCGTCGCCCGAGGCGATGTGCAGCACGTCGCCGCCGCCGAGCACGCCCAGTTCGTGCGTGGCAAGCGGGCGCGCGTCGTCACCCTCGCCCAACCGCGCATGGCCTTCGAACACATAGGCGAATGCGTTGTGGCCTTCCGGCAAGGCGTAATCCCAGCTGCGACCGGGATCGAGTGCGACGTCGAGATACAACGGTTCCGTCGCGGGTTGCACGATCGGACCGCGCACGCCATCCACTACGCCGGCGATGACCTTGACGGTGACGCCCTCGACGGGATGCGTGACCGGAATCTGTTCCGGCGCGAACTCCTGATAGCGCGGCTCGCCCATCTTGTCGCGCGCGGGCAGGTTCACCCACAGCTGGAAACCGCGCATGCGACCTTCCTGCTGCTCGGGCATCTCCGAATGCACCAGGCCGCGTCCGGCGGTCATCCACTGCACGCTGCCCGGTACCAGCAGCCCTTCATTGCCATGGTTGTCGCGGTGGCGCATGCGGCCGTCGAGCATGTAGGTGACGGTCTCGAAGCCGCGGTGCGGATGATCGGGGAAGCCGGCGAGGTAATCCTCGGCGCGGTCGGTGCCGAACTCGTCGAGCAACAGGAACGGATCGAGGTCGGGCAGCTCGCCGCCGCCGATCACGCGCGTGAGCTTGACCCCGGCGCCGTCGCTGGTGGGCTGGCCGGAGACCACGGCGACCGCCCGGCGAAGGGTGGATGTGTCGGTCGTGGGAGCGGTCATGGAAGACCTGCGGGAAGATTGGAGGGGCAGGGTGCGCGCCTCGCAGCGGCGCTAGAGGCGGGCGATGACGCCTACGGCATGGGTGATGGCGTGGGTGGCGTCAGCCAGCGGCAAAAAAAGGCGCTGGAGATTAAGGATGCGGAAGTCCTGGATGGTCTTGACGGTCTGGAAGTTGGGGCGCCGGTGCCGGAGCATGGAGCGGATGCCGGCCTCGGCGTGCC
>JACMKK010000192.1 GCA_014380115.1 Luteimonas sp.
CCCGCCGCCCAGGTGAAGCCCCAGGCACCGATCAGCAGCGCCCACAGCGGCGAGAAGACAACGCCGCCGATGCTGGCGCCGTTGTAGGCCTTGGCTAGCGCGGATGGCCGCAAGCGGACGTACCAGGGCGCGATGGCGGCGTTGACCGCCACCGCACCCATCGCGACCCACCCGGCTCCGCTGGCCAGCGAGCTCGCCAGCAACAACCAGGGCGCGTTGGCCAGCGACCAGCCGAGCACGCCCAAAGCTGCAATACAGGCACCCGCCGCGGCCGTAGTGCCAACACCAAACCGGCGGTGCAAGTCGGGCAGCCGAGTGATGACGAGCGCACCGAAGAGGTAGTGCAACGTCACGGCCGAAGACACCAGAACCAGCGACCAACCAGTGCGCTCTGTCACCGCATGGAGATAGATGGGTGGGCCGTAAAAGCCAATGCCCCAGCCGAACAGCGCCATCACGAAAGCAGCGCGAACGACCTGAGGCCCGAAGAAGGGACGAGGCTCTCGAACGCTTATTGTGTCGGCGGGTTGCACTGGGTGATGATGCCGGTGATAGCGATGCGGATGCTTCGTTGACGGTCGAAGCGATTGCCTGCGGTCCCGGACTCCCATGATGCAAGTTCGACAGCACTTGCGCTCGCAGCTGCAGTAAGACTGCTGCGCAGCAGCCGTCGGGCATTGGATCAAGTCAACTCTGGAAACCTAGCGACGAAAAGTCATGCCCATGTCTGACGAAACTGCGGTCCGCGAGCTACTTCAAGGGGAGGAATCATTAGATGCGCTGGTGGGCCACCGCGCACGACTCGGCGTAGCGAGTACGTGACCGCCGTCCGGTGAGAGCCATTGGAACACCGCGGCTGCGGCGGCGGCCCCAGCGAACTCAGCGCCTATGAAGCCCGGCACGTCAGCGGGTTGAATGCCGGCGAACGTGTCCGTCAGCGCCCGCGCGAGGGTCAGCGCTGGGTTCGCGAAGTCGGTGGGTGTGAACCAGAATGCCCCACCGATGTACGCCGCCACCACACCCGCCAGCGAAGCCGAGCGCGTCTGCGAGCCGACCCAGACAATACCTACCAATCCGAAGGTCGACACGAATTCGCCAAGCCACTGCGCCCTGCCGCTGCGGACGGTGGTGGAAGCTCCGAGCAGTGGCATGTCGAACATTGCGTGTGCAATGACCACGCCGATTAGCGCCCCGATAACTTGCGCGGGTATATACGCCGCGGCATCGCCGCCTGTGGTGTCGCCCCTTAGGGCCAAGATGACCGTGACGACGGGGTTGAGGTGCGCACCCGAGATCGGCCCCAGCCACCCAATCAGCGCAAACAACGCTGCCGCCGTGGCCAGCGAATTCGCTAAGAGCGTCAGTGCTTCATTGCCACCGGCAAGGCCGGTCGCCATGATCCCCGAACCCACCACCGCGGCGGCAAGGAATCCTGTGCCTAGCATCTCCGCAACCATGCGGCGCCGCAATGGCACAGTCTTCACAGCACGCGGGACACCTTGTAAGCGACCCCCCCTTCGACCAGGTACCCGACACCGACGCAGACAATGTCGTTGAGCCAAGCGTAGGCCTTGGCCCCGGTTTCGAACAAGGGGTTGGTCCGAAAGTAATAGCGGCCCGGATCTACGATGTGCCGCGTTGCGGGATTCGTCATGTCTGCGCGTAGGTCGGGCGGCGTGACCCAGCGACCGCCGTAAGTCATCTGGATTAGCGCATCGTCGTGTGTTCGGAGAGTCAGGCGTACATCAAGCGACATCGTGCCGTCGGGTCGGAACAGAGCCCAGTCGCCGCCGCTAGCGAGCACGTCGCCGTGCAGCGCCGGACCTTCGAAAAAGCCTCCGGCAGCACCGAATAGAACGCGTTGACCCAAGGGACCGGGGCCCACGTTCAGCCGAGGAGTCAGATCGACAACGATATCGAAGAGCGGCTCGGTAGTGACGTCGCCGACAGGTCTCACGCGAAGGTCGGCACTCATGAGCACGGTTTGGAGGCGCCACGAGAAGGAGCGGATGCACAGCACTCTCCGAAAAGCTTGTGCCTCACCGCATCTGTTGAAAGGCCGGACTGTGCGCAGAGCACCGAGAGGTCGAAGAAGAAGTACTCGCTCGAAATCAGTTCGTCCTTGAACCCGAAGCGGATGAAGACTGGCAACTCAGCGCGATGGCCGTTGGGCGATCCGCCAAAGCGGTCGCCGGTTAGCGTCATCCGCGCGATGCCCCAGCAGACGAGCGCCTCGCCGTCGCTCGCATGCCCTTGCAGCGATACGCTGTAGTCGGGGAAAGAGGTGAAGAAGCTTTTCAGCGTCGCCTCGTTTGCCACGAGACCGCACGCGGCCGTGCCGAAAGCGGGGCTCTCGAGAAGCATGTCGGGGTGAAGAAGCTTGAGCGCGGCGGGAATGTCCTGCCGGCTCTTGGCGACAGCGAGTCCCTGCGCCAAGACGAACATCTGGTGGCTGTCCATGATGGTGCCGGCGTGTGATGCGCGAGTGAGTTCAGACCTGAAGGTTACTCATCCGGTGTCTGGCGGGTATGACAGACTCACTCTGTTTTCTGCCATTTTTGGGACCTCATGCCAGCCAGAATCGTGTTCCTCGTCTATTCCGGTTTCGACCTGCTCGACGTGACCGGTCCAGCCGCGGTGTTTGCGGAGGCTGGCGTCGTTCTGGGCAGGCCCGTCTACGAAGTGGTCCCGGTCTCGCACAAGGGAGGTCTCGTGCTCAGCAATGCTGGTA
>JACMKK010000193.1 GCA_014380115.1 Luteimonas sp.
CAGGCGCAGGCGGTCGCGGTTGCCGCGCGCGGGCGCACCGGCGAGACGGATGCCGCGCGCCTGGTTCGGCAGTACCTGCAGGTAGCCCGCTTCCTCCAATTTGCGCACGTGCTTGAGCGCCGCGCAGGCCTGGCGGAAGCCGAAGGCGTCGGCGATCTGCTGCAGGGTGGGCGGCATGCCTTCCTCGGCGGCCTGGGCCTTGATGTAGTCCAGGACGGACTGCTGACGATCGGTGAGGTCGGTGGCCATGGGTAAAAATCTATTTACCTTTGTGGACGAACGCAAGCGCTGTGTTCGTTCATAGTCGACCGCGTCGCGTTCTCAAGAGCTAAGACGCTTTTAGGATCAAGCGCTTAGCCGGGACAGACCCATGGGGCTAGGGACAAGCGGACTGCGAGGCCTGCACGCCTCACTGGGCACGGACCGCCTTTCACGTCGCGATTACTGCAGCGGGACGTCTAATTTGTCCACTATGCATCGCTATTTCCCAGTCGCGATCGCGGGCTCGCTGGCCCTGACGTTTACAGCGGTAGCCGAGGCGCGCACGGTCTACGAGTGCATGCGCGACGACGTGCTCAGCCTCGCCACTGCGCCGGAACCGGGGTCGCGTTGCGTGCCCAAGCAGGTCAACGAGCGTAAGGCGAAGGTCGCGAACTTCTGGGGCGACCTCGGTCCGGTGCGCAGCCCGCACTATCAGCGCCGGATCAATGGGCGGATGGTGATCAGCACGCGTCGGATGCCGGGCTGGACGGAGGTCGAATCCGTCGTCTCACTGACGCCGCCGCGCGACTCGTGGGCGCATTTCGGAATGGGCGCGGTGGGCAAGCCGAGGCTCGACATTTTCGATGCGCAGTTCAAGGCGACGGCGAAGAAGCTCGGCGTCGAAGATGCGTGGTTGCGGGCCATCGCGCATGCCGAAAGCGACTTCGACGCCATGGCGGTGTCGCCCAAGGGAGCACAGGGCGTGATGCAGCTGATGCCGCAAGTGGCGCGCGAATATGGTGTCGCCAACCCGTTCTCGTCGGCGCAATCGATCGACTGCGGTGCCCGGCACATCAAGGCGCTGATCCGGCGCTACCGCGGCGACATGGCACTGGTCGCGGCGGCCTATAACGCCGGCGTCGGTGCGGTCGATCGCTTCGGTGGCGTGCCGCCCTATGCGGAGACGCGCGCCTATGTCGAGAAGGTGCGGAGCTTGTATGCGCTGTATCGGACGGCCCTGGATCGTCCGCGGCGCCTTCGCAGCTGATGGCTCGTTCGATCGGATGTCGGTGCACGACGGCGATGCTTGTCGATCGTGCGCAAATTCCCGCAGTGGCGAATCTTCCTTGATCGTCAGTCGAAGGCCGGCTTGTTCTGCAGGATCAGCGTTACCTGAAGCCCGCCACCTTCGCGGTTGCGCAGCGTAAGCGCGCCGTCGATCGCGAGCGCCAGCTGCTGGGCGATGGCCAGTCCCAATCCTGCGCCGCCTGTATCGCAATTGCGCGACGCTTCGAGGCGATAGAACGGTTGCAGGACCGACCCGAGCTCTGTTCCGGGATGCCCGGGCCGCGGTCGAGCACGTTGATCGAAATCGGGCCATGCGCGTCGTTGCGCACGTCGATCTCGGCAGCGCCGGCGTATTTGACGGCATTGTCGATCAGGTTGCCGATCGTCGGCCTGCGCTTGCGCGGAACCGAGCATGACGAGCTGGCTCGCAGTCGCGCTCGTGGCTGCAGCGCCAAGAAGCGGCGGCGTGCCTGCTTCTGCCCGAGCAGGCCTGCACCGCTCCTCCCAGCACCAGGCGTGCCTCCCAGCATGCGATGCGCGACCTGCTCAGGCCGTTAAGGTAGCTGTCCAAGTCGTGCATGAATGGGCCATCGCCATTCAGCGTGGACGCGTTTCATGCATCCAACCTGAAGCGGCAGTCTGTCGCTTGAAAGCAACGCTCGAAATTGACCCGAGCTTGACGGACTTTGCGTTGTCCTTGATGCAGCCCCAGTTGTGGGCTGTGTTGCAACGGCGAATGGCGGTGCCTTCCCTGGTGTCCTCAGAGTGAATGGAATCGCCTCCCTTCCAGGATCGAGCGCCGACTGCGCTCTCGACGAATTCGCCGCCATCGACACGTGGCTGGATGCCCAAGACTCATCCAGAGTGGAGGCTACGGCCATGACTTCATTGTCCCGCAGGAATTTCGTCCGTGGCGTCGCAGCGATGCCGTTCGCGCTGTGGTTGTCGCGCAATGCCCAAGCTCAGACCCCGACGCCTTTCGTGCGCTATGACATCAACAGCCCGATGGGCCAGGCGATGCTGCAGATCTATGCCGACGCCGTGCAAAAGATGAAGTTGCGCGGCTCGCAGGACCCGCTGAGCTGGATGTGGCAGTGGTACACGCACTTCGTCGACGGCACGACCACCAAAGCCAACGAGATCGCCCGCATATTCGGACCTGACGCGACGCCGCTCAGCGCGCTGGCCGGCGAAACCTGGAACACGTGCCAGTCCCATTCAGGCCAGAACGCCAGCCACTTCCTGCCATGGCATCGCATGTTCGTGTTCTTCCTCGAGGGGATCGTGCGTGCAGTCGCGGAACGGCCCGACTTCACGCTTCCGTACTGGAATTACACTTCTTACGACCCTGCCCAGCGAGGCGTGCTACCCCAGCAGTTCCGGCTTCTCAACGATCCGGTCTTCGGATCGCTTTATCGTGCGGACCGTACAACCCTAGCCAAAACGGGCCAGCCGATACACAAGAACCAAGCCGGCGACGCGATGGACATCAGCGTCGCGATGGCTCGCGCCAACTACAACACCGTCGGCAGCGTGCAGGGTTTTTGTCGTGCCATCGACTCCGGCATCCACGGCCGGATCCATGTGCTGGTGGGCACCAGCAAGAACATGGGAGCCGTGCCTTATGCCGCAAGGGATCCCCTGTTCTGGGTTCACCACAGCAACATCGACCGGCTATGGGCGAGCTGGAACCGCAACGGTGCGTCGAATCCGACCACGGGTACGTGGTTGAACACGGAGTTCGTATTTGTCGACGCGCTCGGACAGCGGGTCAGCTGCAAGTTGAAGGACTTCTTCAGCACCGATGTACTGGGCTACACCTACGACAAGTTCGTTTCGCCGACCGGCACCGAATCAGCCGCGCAGACCACCGGCCTGATCGCGCCCGCAAGCGCCGTCGCCGAGCGCGTCGCCAAGGCGGTAGCCTCCGCCGAACTCGGCGACAAACCGGTGCGCGCGACGTTGGCGCCGGTGGCAGCCCGGGCTGACAAGGCCGTACTTGGACTCGACCCGACGCGACGTCGGCGCACCTACCTGGTGGTCAAGGACCTGCATGCCTGGGCCCAGCCCGAGGTGCTCTACCACCTCTACCTGACGCCTTCACGCGCCACTGTTGGCCTGAGTCAGAACATGTATGTCGGCAACATCAACTTCTTCGATGCGGAATTCCATGATCATGGCCACGGCAAGGCAGGCGACGCGCTCGGCGAGAACTTCTACAGCTTCGACGTGACGGACTTGCTGCGCAGGATGCTCGACGGCGGAACGGTCAACGCCGGCGAATCGCTGGCAGTCACCTTCGTCCCCGGCGGACGACCCAATCAGAACGCGAAGCCACTGGTGGGCTCGATCGAACTGGTGTGGCAGTAGGGCGATTCGTTCTGACGAGGAGGTCCAGTCGCCGGGATGGTGCCATCGATCGCCCACGCAGCAGCGAAAGGCGTTTGCGGTGGGACGTGCCCCGGCATTCACCAGGGCATTCATTCGGCGGGACGCGGCGACCGGTTGGCGATGAGAGTGGTGGTTTTTGGACGCGATGGCAGCCTCGAACGCAAGCGAGCCGGTCTTGAATCAGATCCAGCTACTGGTGTCGCCGTTCTATGGCAATGCCGATTTCTCGCCGCTGGTCGACGCCTGCGCCCAGCGCGGCCGACTGGATCGGATCTCATTGGCAGACCTGTTGCGCAACGGCTTCGTCTATCCACCCTATTCGATCTACGACAACGTACGGCTCGTCAGCTGCGGCTTCGACCCGGGTCAGGACATGTTCGACGATCCGGCATACCGGCCGATGTTCGCCCGCTCGCTGTACCGCGACGAGCACAGCACGACCGCGCGGGACTGGGCGGGTGAGTATCACCGCCTGCTATGCGATGCGGTGTCCGCGGCCAGCGCGGGCATGACCGCGCCGTGGTTGCTGCAGAGCGGCGGCAAGGATTCGACCTCGCTGGCGATCGCCGCCAGCGAGGCGCGTCCGGACACCACCTGCATCACCTATCTCGGCGGCTACGAAGAGGACGAGGTGGCCTCGGCACGTCATGTTGCCCGGCATCTCGGCCTGCGCCATGAGGTGCTGGTGTGCGATGCCGGCCGTGCCTACGACGCCTACCTGAAGCTGTTGCCACGGATCCCTTTGCTCACCGCGGACTTCGCCTTGTTGTCCTATGTGGACATGGCCACGGAAATCGCGCGGCATGGCGGCGATGGCGTCATCGACGGACTCGGCTCGGACGTCTATCTCGGCGTCCCGGCGACTTGGCACAAGTACATCCTGCGCTTGCTTGCCAGGAATCTCTGCCTGCCGCGCTTCGTCAACGAATCCGCCTGGTCCAGCCGCAGCTTCGAGTTGAGCTATCTGCTCTCGACCTTGCAGATGGATCCGTTCGAACGGGGATTCCCGGGGTCGCGCTTCACCGACGCGGAAGTGGATGCCCTGTTCGGGCGGGAGATCGCACAGCATTCCAAGGCGCGCCTGGCCCGGTTCATCCCGGCCATGGCGGAGGCGGGCGATCTGACCCAGCAACTGTCGATCACGCTCGAAATCATGACCAGCGCAGGCGGCGCGGCCAAAGGGCTGTACACCGGGGCGGCGTTGTCGTTGCGCGTGGCGTATCCCTACTGCGATCCGCGGCTGTGGCAATGGATCACGGGCAAGGTGCCTCCCGAGCAACGGATGGACGCCTACAAAGGCATCAACAAGGTCCTGGTGCGCGAGCACATCGCCAGACGCTTCGCCAAGCTGCCCTATGTCAGAGTCAAGGGCAGCTTTCGCTTCAACCTGTGCGACCTTGCGAGAAGCCGGTTCGAACAGGTCCACGAGTATTCGCAGCGCGCAAAAGACGTCCTGCCCGGCGCATGCGCCTGGCTCGAACAGCACCGCCACCGAATGGACAACAAATATCACGCTTCGAAGTTCTATTTGTTGGCGATCGTGTTGCCCTGGATCGACCTGCACGCACGGACCGATCCGCGCCTCAACGATCCGGTAGCGGACGCCTTGCTACACTAACTGCAAGCGCAAGGTCGTGCGATGCGGCTGGTTCGACACGTGCGCTATGACACGTAGCAGATCCGCTTGCGACTGGTCGACGTCGGCTTCGTCTGGTGAAGCGCACACCGATCGCGCGCGACGGGCGTTACTCTACTGAGGCGCTGGTCCGGATGGCGGTCAGCACCTGTTCGCCATAACGCTCGAGCTTGGTGCCGCCGATGCCGCCGACCTGGGCGAGGTCGTCGAGGGTGGCCGGCCTGCGCGCGGCGATGTCGCGCAAGGTGCGGTCGTGGAAGATGACGTAGGGCGGGACGTTCTGTTCGCGCGCGAGTTGCGTGCGCAGGCTGCGCAAGCTCTCGAACAAGGGCTCATCCGCGGCCGCCATCGCAACCGGCGTGCGGCCATTGCGCTCGCGTTCGCCGCGTTCACGCTTGCGCGGCAGTTCCTTGCGCAACAGCACGGCCTGGCCGCCACGCAGCACCGCACGGCTGGCATCGGCCAGGCGCAGGCCGCCGTAGCCTTCCGTATCGACATCCAGGTAACCGGCAGCGACCAGCTGACGGAACACCCCGCGCCACGCGCGCGCATCGAGGTCGCTGCCGACGCCGTAGGTGCTGAGCGTGTCGTGGCCGAACTGGCGGATCTTTTCACTGTCGCTGCCGCGCAGGATGTCGATCAGGTGGGCGACGCCGAAGCGCTGGCCGCTGCGGTACACGCAACTCAGCGCCTTTTGCGCAGCGACGGTCGCATCCCAGGTCTCGGCCGGTTGCTGGCAGTTGTCGCAGTTGCCGCAGGCGCCACGGATTCCATTGGCGATGTATTCCTCGCCGAAGTTTGCGAGCAGCACCTGGCGGCGGCAACGCATCGATTCGCAGTAGCCGATCAGCGCGTCGAGCTTGCGGCGCTCCAGGCGCTTGCGTTCCTCGCCGGCCTCAGAGTTCTCGATCATCTGCTTGAGCAGGACGACATCGCCGAGGCCATGGCAGAGCCAGGCTTCGGCGGGCTCGCCGTCGCGGCCGGCGCGGCCGGTTTCCTGGTAGTAGCCCTCGAGCGACTTCGGCAGGTCCATGTGCGCGACGAAGCGCACGTCGGGCTTGTCGATGCCCATGCCGAACGCGATCGTCGCCACCATCACCACGCCGTCCTCGCGCAGGAAACGGCGCTGGTTCTGCGCGCGGACTTCGGCATCGAGCCCGGCGTGATAGGGCAGGGCGGTGATGCCGAGTTCGGCCAGGGCCTCGGCGGTCTTCTCGACCTTTTTCCGCGACAGGCAGTAGACGATGCCGGCCTCGTCGCGATGCGCAGCGAGGAAGTCGCGCAGCTGCCGCGCGCCGTTGTCCTTTTGCACGACGGTGTAGCGGATGTTCGGCCGGTCGAACGAACTGACGAAGCGGCGCGCCTCCTCGAGTTGCAGGCGCTCGGCGATCTCGCGCTGCGTCGGCGGATCGGCGGTCGCGGTCAGCGCGATGCGCGGCACCTGCGGCCAGCGCTCGTGCAGGATCGTCAGCTCGCGGTATTCGCGGCGGAAATCGTGGCCCCATTGCGAGACGCAGTGCGCCTCGTCGATCGCGAACAGCGCGATCGGGCTGCGTTCGAGCAGCGACAGGAAGCGCGGCGTCAGCAGGCGCTCGGGGGCGACATAGAGCAGGTCGAGTTCGCCATCGAGCAACGCCTGCTCGACCTGCGCGCCGGTCTGGCCGTCGAGCGTGGAGTTGAGATAGGCGGCGCGCACGCCGAGCTGGCGCAGCGCCTCGACCTGGTCCTGCATCAGCGCGATCAGCGGCGAGACCACGATGCCGGTGCCTTTGCGCAGCAGCGCCGGCACCTGGTAGCACAGCGACTTGCCGGCGCCGGTCGGCATGAGCACGAGTGCGTCGTTGCCGGCGACGACGTGGTCGACGATCGCGGCCTGTTCGCCGCGGAAGGCGGCGTGGCCGAAGATGCGTTGCAGGGTGTCGCGGGCGGGGTGGTCCATGGGGACTAGGATACCGGTCGTCGAGATCGCAGCCTGAGACCGGTGGAGCATGTCGGGTAGGAAAGTGGCGGAAGGTGTTGTCGGAGAGAGCCACCTTCTGCG
>JACMKK010000194.1 GCA_014380115.1 Luteimonas sp.
GGATGGGCCGATTGCGTTCGATGCTGTGGCAAGGGAGCAGGCGGCATGAGTTCGACAACGCTCGCCGCACATAGCTCCCTCCCCTGCGAATGCAGGGGAGGGTTGGGGAGGGGTGCCGTTGGATCCCGCGGTGCCTGGCGGAGCCGAAGCCAAACACGTCCCTACGCCAACCCATACCAGCGCCCACGCAACCCCCTGCCAACCTCCCCCTGCAGTCGCAGGGGGAGGAGCCTAGCGGGAGCGCGCGCATGATCGCCGCCTTCGCCGATTCGGTCCGCTCCCTCGGCCGCGCCGGCCTGTTCTCGCTGTCGGTGCTGCGCGCGTCGAAGCCGACCGCCGACTTCTTCGCCGAGCTGCTGCGCGAGATCTACAAGATCGGCGCGCGCTCGTTGCCGATCATCGCGGTCGGCGGCGCCTTCGTCGGCCTGTCGGTGACGCTATTGGGATACCGCGCGCTGGAAACCTACGGCGCCAGCAACCAGATCAGCGCACTGGTCGGTCTGGGTCTGTATCGCGAACTCGCGCCGGTGTTGACCGCCTTGCTGTTCACCGGCCGCGCCGGGTCGTCGATCGCCGCCGAACTCGGGCTGATGCGCGCCACCGACCAGATCACCGCGCTCGGCCTGATGGCGATCGATCCGATCGGCAAGGCCGTCGCGCCACGCTTCTGGGCGGCGGTGCTGACGGTGCCGCTGCTGACCGGCTTCTTCTGCAGCCTCGGCATCAGCGCGAGCTATTTCCAGGCCGTGCACGTGCTCGGCATCGATGCCGGCACGTTCTGGCAGGTGCTCAAGGATGCGGTCGATTTCCGCCAGGACTTCCTGGTCGCGTTCCAGAAGTCGGCGGTGTTCGGCGGCATCACGGCACTGGTCGCATCCTATGTCGGATACCACGCCGAGCCGACGATCGAAGGCACCTCGATCGCGACCACGCGTGCGGTCGTGAATGCTTCGTTGCTGATCCTGATGTTCAACTTCGTCCTGTCGGCGTTGCTGTTCCGCTGACACCCTGTCATCCCGAGCGTAGCGAGGGACCTGTTTTTTCGCTCCCTCGCCAGCAGATCCCTCGCTACGCTCGGGATGACAACGCAAGAGAAGGCAAATCTCATGGCTACCCGCGGTCCCCGTCTCGAATTCGCCGTCGGCGCGTTCCTCCTGCTGGCACTGGCTTCATTGCTGGTGCTTGCGATCGCCTCGACCAACGGCCGCTTCGGCTTCAGCAGCGACAGCTACCAGCTGAAGGCGCGCTTCACCAACCTAGGCCAGTTGCGTCCGATGGCGCCGGTGAAGATCGGTGGCGTCACCATCGGCAAGGTGGCCGGGGTTCAGCTCGATCCTGTCAAGTTCGACTCCATCGTGACGCTCGACATCGACGACCGTTACCAACTGCCTGCCGATACCTCGGCCGGCATCCTCACCGGCGGGCTGCTTGGCGAGAGCTACGTCGGCCTGCAGCCCGGCGGCGACCTCGAGAACTTGAAACCCGGCGAAGAGATCGCATTCACCACACCGGCCGTCGACCTGATCCAGATGGTCGGCAAGTACATGTTCGGCGGCGGCGCGCCGAGCGCAGATGCCCAATCCGGCAACGCAGCCGGCAACACGACCGGCAGCGAGCCCGCTGCGCAGACCGAAAAGAAGACGCAAGACAGCGAACCGCAAGACAGCCGACCGCAAGACAGCCCACCCGAAAACAGCGACACCCCGTCCCCCACGGAAACCTCCCCATGAAGCGTAGTCTGATCTCCCTCGTGATCGCATCGGCCCTGCTGGCCGCCACCCCGGCCCTGTTGTTCGCGCAGGACGCCGCGCCTGCCGCCGCCGCGGCCGCCGCGAAGATGCAAGGTTCGCCGAGCCAGCTCGTGCTCGACAACAGCCAGCGCGTGCTGACCACGCTCGAGAAGCGCCGTGACGAATTCACCAAGAACCGCGGCGCGCTGCGTGCCTTCATCAACAGCGAGTTCAACACGATGTTCGACCGCGACTACGCCGCGCGCCAGGTGCTCGGGCGCCATGGCCGCGGCGCGTCGGATGCCGACGTCAAGCTGTTCGCCGACGCACTCGCCGACAACCTGATGCAGCGTTACGGTTCGTCGCTGCTCGACTTCAACACCAAGCTGCGCGTGCGGGTGAAGTCGGAAACGCCGTTGCCGCGCGGCATCGGCGTCAAGGTGTCGAGCGAGATGCTGCGCCAGGGTGGCGAGCCGATCCCGGTCGATTACCTCATGCGCCGCAGCGGCAGCCAGTGGAAGGTGTTCGACGTGATGGTCGAGGGCGTGTCGTTCGTGCAGACCTTCCGCCAGCAGTTCGACAACGAGCTGACCAACAAGTCGATCCGCCAGGTCGCCACCGAGCTGCGCAGCGGCCAGCTCAATACGGACGCCAGCACGCAGTGACCACCGCTTCGCTGAGCCGCGATGGCGATGCGCTGGTCTTCACCGGCGCATTGCTGCGTTCCGCCATCGCAACGCTGTGGCCGTCGGCGACCAAGGCCGTCGCCGGCGCGCGCCGCTTCGACCTGCGCGCGGTCGAACGCATCGACAGCGCGGGACTCGCTTTCCTGTCGCAGCTGGCCATGCTCGCCGGCGGCGACGTCGCCATCGACGGCACGCCGGCCGGTCTCGCCGAACTCAGTGCGGCGTATCGCCTGTCGCCATCGCTGGCCTTCGCCTACTAATCGCAGGGGCGCCAGACGCGCGCTGCCGCTAGACTCCGCCCATGAGCTCCCCCATGCGTCGTACTTTCCCCATGCGTCGTACTTTGATGTCCAGGTTCCTTCTCGCCCTCGTCCTGCTCGGGCCGCTGTCGCTTGCGCAGGCGCAAGATGGCGACACGGCATCGCAGGTCGCTGCCGACGACGGCGCGAGCCGCGTGCTCGACGATGCGATCGCGCAGGCC
>JACMKK010000195.1 GCA_014380115.1 Luteimonas sp.
GCCTGCACGCGCTGGCTTTCCTGGCCACGGCCGATCAGCAGCCAGTCGATCGGCTCGTCGCGCAGCTGCCTGGCCGCCTCGATGATCGTGCTCAGTCCATGCAGCGGTATGAATTGTCCGTAGAACAACACCTTCATCGGACCGGCCTGCATCGGAGCGACCTGCATCGGAGCAACCTGCTTCGGAGCGACCTGCATCGGAGCGACCTGTCCCGATGGCCCGTTCGCGGCAACGGAGGCGCCGTCGAACACGCTGTCCTCCACCCCCACCCAGACTCGCCCGCAAGCGCCCGTCTGCAGGCCAAACATGGCTTCCATGCGCGCGGCATGGGCGCGCGTGTCCATGAACACCACGTCGGCCAGGCGAACGGCCATCCATTCGACGCCCCGCAGCACCCATGCGAGCGGATGGCGCTTGCCGACCAGTTTGCGATCCTCGACCACGGTGTCGTAAGCCGACAGGAACCAGTCCATGGCCACGGGTGATCCACGCAGCCACGCGAACAGGCGGATGACGAAGATGTCGGGAATGGCGGGGTAGCCGAGCAGCACCCAGTCGTGTCGCGGCAATCGCAGGTAACGCCATATCAGCGCCGGATAGGCGAGCACGACGCGCGCGAGCAACCCGATCCATCGTGACGGGCCTTCGAGCTGGCTCTTGTCCTGGATGGCGCTCCAGATATCCACGCGGCACTCGACCACATCCACGCCATTCGCACGCAAACCGTCGCGCAGGATGCGCACCCGCGGTTTGCCGGTATCGCACGTGCCCCACAGCACGACACGCAATGGCGCCGTGGCGGTACCGTCGACTTTGCTCAAAGCGCCGCTTCCAGCTCCGGCAGTAGCTTGAACAGGTCACCGACCAGGCCGATGTCGGCGATCTCGAAGATCGGCGCCTCGGCATCCTTGTTGATCGCGACGATCGTGCCGGCGTCCTTGATGCCGGTCAGGTGCTGGATCGCGCCGCTGATGCCGATGGCGACGTACAGTTCGGGCGCGATGATCTTGCCGGTCTGTCCGACCTGCAATTCGTTCGGCACGTAGCCGGCGTCGACCGCCGCGCGCGAGGCACCGACCGCGGCGCCGAGCTTGTCTGCGAAGTCGTAGATGATCTTGAAATTTTCCTGCGAGCCGACACCGCGGCCGCCGGAGACCACGCGCCGGGCGCTCTGCAGGTCGGGACGGTCGGATTTGCCTGCCGCCAGGTCGATGAAGCGTGTATGCGTGGGTAGCGTCGCTTCGACGCTCACGTTCTCGATGGTTGCGCTGCCGTCCTTCGCCGCTTCCGGCCACGATGCAGTGCGCACGGTCGCGACGACGGGATGGTCGTGCGGCGCCTCGACGGTGACGATGGCGTTGCCGGCGTAGATCGGCCGCTTGAAGACGTGGCTGGAGTCGACCGCCATCACGTCGGACACCTGCGCGGTGCCGAGCAGGGCGGCGACGCAAGGCATCAGGTCCTTGCCGAACGTGGTCGAGGGCCCGAACACATGCGTGTAGCCGTCGGCGAGCTTCGCGATCTGCGGCGCCAGCACCTGCGCGATCGCATTGGCGTTGGCGGCATTGGCGACGGCGAGCACCTTGGCAACACCTGCGATCTGCGCGGCTTCGCCGGCAACGCTGGCGGGATCGGCGGCGAGCACCGCGATGTCGATGCTGTCGGGCTTCAGCGCTTGCGCGGCCGACACGCACTTGGCGGTGGAGGCATTGAGCTTGCCGTCGAGGTGTTCGGCGATGATGAGGACTTTGGACATGTTCGTTCCTTTTTTCTTGCCGTCATGACCAGCCATTCGGCTGTTGAAAACCGCGCTTGCGCGGGAATGACGAAATCAGAGCAAGCCTTTCTGCTTGAGCGCAGCGACCAGTTCGGCCGCATCCTTGACCATCACGCCCTTGCCGCGTTTCGGCGGCGCGGCGTACTGCGTGGTCTTCAGCGTGTCGCCGGAATCCACGCCGAGATCGGCGAATGCGATCGTCTCCATCGGCTTGCTCTTGGCCTTCATGATGTCCGGCAGCTTGATGAAGCGCGGCTCGTTGAGGCGCAGGTCGGTGGTGACGACGGCGGGCAGGTCGACTTCCAGCGTTTCCAGGCCGGCATCGACCTCGCGCGTGACCGTCGCCTTGCCGTTTGCGCCGCCTTCCATCGAAATGTCGAGCTTCGACGCAAACGTCGCCTGCGGCCGGCCCCACAGCGTGGCGAGCATCTGCCCGGTCTGGTTGGCGTCGTCGTCGATCGCCTGCTTGCCGAGGATGACGAGGTCGGGTTGTTCCTTTTCGATCAGCTTCAGGAACGCGCGCGCGGCCGTAAGCGGCTGGATCGGCTGGTCGCTGACCACGTGGATGGCGCGGTTCGCGCCCATCGCCAGGCCGTTGCGGAGGTGCGCCTGGGCATCGGCCGGCGCGATCGTGACGACCACGACTTCGGTGGCGATGCCCTTGTCGCGCAGGCGCAGGGCTTCCTCCAGCGCGATCTCGTCGAACGGATTCGGCGACAGCTTGACGCCGTCGGTGACCACGCCGGACCCGTCCGGCTTGACCTGGATGCGGACGTTGTAGTCCACCACGCGCTTGTAGCCGACGAGGATCTTCATCGTGCGGGGATTCCTTGTGGGGGTGGCGCGGCCAGCAGGCCTGCCGGAGGGCACGGAACGTTCAGAACCGGCGATTTTACCGGCTTGCGCCGGAACGGCGCGACTTTGTCGCCCCCGCCAGCCGCAGACGGGCGCAAAGCCGCGCCACGAAGCGCTCCGCCGCGCCGGGACCCTGGGCGAAGAACAGGGAGGGTTCGGCCAGTTCGAGCTCCAGCAATTGCGGCTGGCCCTCGGGGGAGCGGATCAGGTCGACGCGGGCATAGGGCAGGGTGGTCTCCAGGCCCAGGTGTGCCTGCAGTGCGGCCAGGACGTCGCTGCCGACGGCGAGTTCGTCCTCGCCGGGCGTGCGGGCGGTGATCGCCTCGGCAGCGAACAGGTGGCTGGTCGGGCCTTCGTCCGGACGCAGCAACGGGCCCTTGCGAATGGCGTGGCTGAACTCGCCGTCGAAATAGAGCAGCGCGGTTTCCCCGTCGACGTCCACCGACGGCAGGTAAGGCTGCAACAACACGCTGCGCCCGGACGCGAGCAGCCTTCCGACATGATTGGCCGCGGCGAAGGCCTGCGCGCGCGCATAGCGTTGGGTATCGCGCGAGCCGGCGCCGACCGCGGGCTTGACCACGAATTCCGCGACATCGGCGAAGGCCGACAGGAATGCCTGCACTGCCGGCAGTGGTTCGGCATCGGGTTCGACGAACACGCTCGCCACCACCGGCACGCCGGCGCCCTGCAGGTCGGCGAGATAGTGCTTGTCGGTGTTCCAGCGCAGCACCGGCAGCGGATTGAGCAACGTGGTCACGCGATCGACGCGTTCGCACCAGGCCAGGACTGGCACGAGCCGTTCGGTGTAGTCCCAGGTCGAGCGCAGCAGCACCGCGTCGAAGCGCGACCACGACACGGTCGGATCGTCCC
>JACMKK010000196.1 GCA_014380115.1 Luteimonas sp.
GACATGCGCGAGCTCGGTGCCGATGCCGAGGCGTTGCACGCCGAGGCCGGGCGCCGCGCGAAGGGCGCGGGCATCACGCGGCTGTACGCGCTCGGCGCCTTGAGCGCTGCCGCGGCCGAAACTTTCGGCAGCGGCGCACGCAATTTCGATACGCACGCACAGCTTGCGCAGGCGTTGCGCGCGGACCTGCAGCTTGCGGCGGAAGGCATTGCAGCCGCGGAAAGCGCTGCCGCAGCCGAACTTCCCGTGATCCTGGTGAAGGGATCACGCGGAAGCGCGATGGATCGCGTCGTCGACGCGCTGTTGTCAGGGGAGGGCGCTGCGCATGCTGCTTGAACTCACGCGTTGGCTGCAGCAGGTCGAAGGCCTGTTCGGGCTGTTCGGCTATCTCACGTTCCGCGGCATCCTGTCCGCGCTGACGGCGTTGTTCCTGTCGCTGTGGTGGGGACCGGCGGTGATCCGCAAGCTGGCCCAGTACAAGGGCGGCCAGCCGATCCGCCAGGACGGTCCGCAGACGCATTTTTCCAAGGCCGGCACGCCGACGATGGGCGGCAGCCTGATCCTGATGACGGTGCTGGCCGCGGTGCTGTTGTGGGGCGACCTGCGCAACCGCTACGTGTGGGTGGTGATCGCGGTGATGCTCGCGTTCGGCGCGATCGGCTGGTACGACGACTGGATCAAGATCGTCAGGCGCGACCCGAACGGATTGAAGTCGCGCTGGAAGTATCTGCTGCAATCGGTGTTCGGCCTTGCCGCCGGCGTGTTCCTGCTGGTGAGCGCCGACGTGCCGGCAGCGACCACCTTCTACATCCCGATGTTCAAGGCGGTGGCGCTGCCACTGGCCGGCATCAGCTTCGTCGCGATCGCGTATTTCTGGATCGTCGGCTTCTCCAATGCCGTCAACCTGACCGATGGCCTCGACGGGCTGGCGATCATGCCGACGGTGCTTGTCGCCTGCGCGCTCGGTGTGTTCGCCTATGCGTCGGGCAATGCCGTGTTCTCCAGCTATCTGCAGATCCCGCAGATTCCCGGGGCCGGCGAACTGGTGATCATCTGCGCGGCGATCGCCGGCGCGGGCCTCGGCTTCCTCTGGTTCAACACCTATCCGGCGATGGTGTTCATGGGTGACATCGGCGCGCTCGCGCTCGGCGCGGTGCTCGGCGCAGTCGCGGTGATCGTGCGCCAGGAACTGGTGCTGGTGATCATGGGCGGCGTGTTCGTGGTCGAGACGCTGTCGGTGATGATCCAGGTCGCCTCGTTCAAGCTCACCGGCAAGCGCGTGTTCCGGATGGCGCCGATCCACCACCACTTCGAACTGAAGGGCTGGCCGGAGCCGCGTGTGATCGTGCGCTTCTGGATCATCTCGGTGATCCTGGTGCTGGTCGGTCTCGCCACGTTGAAGGTGCGCTGATGGCGATCGCCTCCCACATCGGCACGCATCCGGGCACGGCGCACCAGGCCACGCGGCTCGATGCGATCACCGGTCGCTACGACCCGTGGTTGCTCGGCGTCGCCATCGCACTCGCCAGCCTCGGCGTGGTGATGGTCGGTTCGAGTTCGATCGCGATCGGCGAGGGCCTCGACGTCGGCCCGTACTACTTCCTGGCGCGGCATCTGCTGTTCCTCGCAATCGGCGTCGGCCTCGGCGTGTGGATGATGCGCACCGAGCTGAAGTCGATCGAACAGCGCGACCGCCTGCTGCTGCTCGGATGCTTCGTGCTGTTGCTGCTTGTGTTCGTGCCGGGCATCGGCAAGAGCGTCAATGGTGCGCGACGCTGGTTGAACCTCGGCATCGTCGGCTTCCAGGCGGTCGAGGCGGTCAAGCTGATGTACATCGTCTGGCTCGCCAGTTACCTGGTGCGCTTCCGCGACGAGGTCAATGCGACCTGGATCGCGATGCTCAAGCCGCTCGGCGTCGCCGCGGCCCTGGTGGCGTTGCTGATCCTGCAGCCGGATTTCGGTTCGCTGGCGCTGGTCCTTGCGATCACCGCCGGCATGCTGGTGCTCGGCGGCGTGCATCTGCCGCGCATGTTCGGCCCAGTGCTGATCGGCCTGCCGCTGCTGGCGATGATCGCGATCGCCGAGCCCTACCGCATGCGCCGCTTCACCTCGTTCGTCGACCCCTGGGCCGATCCGTTCGGCAGCGGTTATCAGCTGACGAACGCGCTGATGGCGGTCGGTCGCGGCGAATGGTTCGGCGTCGGTCTCGGTGGCTCGATCCAGAAGCTCGCCTACCTGCCGGAAGCGCACACCGACTTCATCCTGGCGGTGATCGCCGAGGAACTCGGCTTCGTCGGCGTCTGCCTGGTGATCGGGCTGTATGCGCTGCTGGCCGGGCGCGCGTTCTGGATCGGATTGCGCTGCGTCGAGATGCGGCGTCACTTCGCCGGCTATTGCGCGTTCGGCATCGCGTTGTGGATGAGCCTGCAGAGCTTCGTTTCGATCGGCGTCAACCTCGGCCTGCTGCCGACCAAGGGCCTGACGCTGCCGCTGATCTCCTACGGCGGGTCCAGCATCCTGATGAGCTGCGCGGCACTGGGATTGCTGCTGCGCGTGTCCTACGAACTCGACCGCGCCGTGCGCCAGGTCGCGCGACTGCGTGGCGAAGCAGCGCCGGCGGCTGTGGGTTCGTCGTACAACAGCTCGCAGCCATCGACGACGCAGCCGGCGGCGCAGTCGGCCAGTTCCGCAGTGCGCGGCACCAGCCGCTTGCGCCAGCGCGTCGAGCCGACCCTGGGGAAGACGGCATGATCCGGCGCCTGCTCGATACCGGTGGTCCGCCCGATACGATCATGGACCGGCGCGGTTCCGGCGGCGCGGATTCGGCGAAGGCCGACCTCGCACGGCGTTACTCGCGCGTGCATTTCGTCGGCATCGGCGGCGTCGGCATGAGCGGCATTGCCGAGGTGCTGTGCACGCTCGGCTACCAGGTGTCGGGCTCGGATACCGCCGACAATGCCGTCACGCGCCGTCTCACGCAGCTCGGCGCCACCGTGCATCGTGGCCATGCCGCGTCCAACGTGCTCGGTACCGACTGCGTCGTGATGTCGAGCGCGATCAAGCGCGACAATCCCGAATTGATGGAGGCGCGCGCGCAGCGCATCCCGATCGTGCCGCGCGCCGAGATGCTGGCCGAACTGATGCGCTTCCGCCGCGGCATCGCCGTCGCCGGCACGCACGGCA
>JACMKK010000197.1 GCA_014380115.1 Luteimonas sp.
AGCGCCTTCTCGACCAGCTCGAGCGTATTGGCGTTCTTTTCGCCGATGACATCCATCGCGCCGTACACGATCTTTTCGGCGACCGACTTCTTGCCGCTCTGCATGACCATGTTGATGAAGCGGGCGATCGTCTCGCTCCCGTGCTTCGGGTCGGGCAGGACGGTGCGCTGCGGTGTTGAGCCTTTACGCGACATGTTGCTTACCTATTCTCGTGATTTTGCTAAGTGCCACTGCTAAGTGCGAGCTGCTAAATATGGTCTGTCGGGTGCGTTCGCAACCCGTGCCGATCAGGACTTCGGACGCTTGGCGCCGTACTTCGAACGGCTCTGGCGACGCTTGGCGACGCCGGCGGCATCGAGCGCGCCGCGCACCATGTGGTAGCGCACGCCCGGCAGGTCCTTGACGCGACCGCCGCGGATCAGCACGACCGAGTGTTCCTGCAGGTTGTGGCCTTCGCCACCGATGTAAGAAATCACTTCGTAGCCATTGGTCAGGCGCACCTTGGCGACCTTGCGCAGCGCCGAATTCGGCTTCTTCGGGGTCGTGGTGTACACGCGCGTGCAGACGCCGCGACGCTGCGGGCAATTCGCCAGTGCCGGCGAAGTGCTCTTGTAGGTTTCGGGGCTGCGCGCTTTCCGCACCAGCTGGTTGATCGTCGACATCGGTAATGTTCTTCGTTTGCAGGCCTGCGCCTGACTGCGTGAAAACGAAGGCAGGCCGATTCAACCGGCCCGCCTAGACCCAAAAGTATAGCCCGCGCCCCGCCGAAGCGTCAACGCGAGCCGATCCCCGGGTTCCAGCGCGCCTTTCAGGCGACCTGGAACTTGTAGGCATTCGATCCCGCCCTCCCTGGGCCGAACACGAGGCGCGTCCTGCGCCTCATTTCGTGGTCTGCGACGGCCCCGGACGGGCCGTCATTGCTTGCTGGTCAGCTGGCGCTCGACTCCTCGCCCGACACCATCGCCTCGGTCTCGACCGGTTCCGCCTCGGCCGCAGTCACCGTGCCCGACAGCGCGTCCATTTCCGACTCGGTGAGGCCAGACGCGTTCTTGCGGCGGTTGAGGTGGTACGTCAAGCCGGTACCGGCCGGGATCAGGCGGCCGACGATCACGTTCTCCTTCAGGCCGCGCAGGCCATCGCGGGTGCCGCGGACGGCAGCCTCGGTGAGCACGCGCGTGGTTTCCTGGAACGAGGCCGCGGAGATGAACGATTCCGTCGCCAGCGAGGCCTTGGTGATACCCAGCAGCACCGGGTCGTACTTGATCGGTAGCTCGTTGCGCGCGAGCAGACGCACGTTTTCTTCGAGCACGCGCTGGCGCTCGGCCTGTTCGCCATGCAGGAACTTGCCATCGCCCTGGTCGGTGATCTCAACTTTGCGCAGCATCTGGCGAATGATCACCTCGATGTGCTTGTCGTTGATCTTCACGCCCTGCAGGCGGTAGACGTCCTGGATTTCCTTGACCAGGTACGCAGCCAGAGGCTCGACACCAAGCAGGCGCAGAATGTCCTGCGGGCTCGGCTCGCCGTCCACGACGGTCTCGCCCTTCTCGACGTGCTCGCCCTCGAACACGATGATCTGGCGGTACTTCGGAATCAGCTCCTCATGCTCCTCGCCATCGAGCGGCTTGATGATCAGGCGCTGCTTGCCCTTGGTGTCCTTACCGAAGCTGACGATGCCGGAGATCTCGGCGAGGATCGCCGGGTCCTTCGGCTTGCGCGCCTCGAACAGATCCGCCACGCGCGGCAAGCCGCCCGTGATGTCGCGGGTCTTCGACGCTTCCTGCGGGATCTTGGCGACGACGTCGCCCACGCCGACCGGCGCGCCATCCTGCAGGTTGACGATCGAGCGCGGCGGCAGCAGGTACTGCGCCGGCAGGTCGGTGCCTGGGATGTTGAGGTCCTTGCCGGCCTTGTCGACGATGCGCACGATCGGGCGCAAGTCCTTGCCCTGGGTGCCGCGACGCTTCGGATCGGTGATCTCGCGCGAAGCCAGCCCGGTCAGGTCGTCGGTCTTCTCGATCACGGTGACGCCGTCGATGAAGTCGACGAACCGGATGAAGCCGGCCACTTCCGACACGATCGAGTGGTTATGGGGATCCCAGTTCGCCACAGTCTGTCCGGCCTTGATCGCGGCGCCGTCCTTGACGGTGATCGTGGCGGCGTACGGCAGCTTGTAGCGCTCGCGCTCGCGGCCGTGCGCGTCGAGCACCGACAACTCGCCAGAGCGCGACACCGCGACCAGGTTGCCGCTGGCATGCTGCACGTGCTTGAGATTGTTGAACTTGACCGAACCGGTCGTCTTGACCGTGACGTTGTCGATCGCGGCGGCACGCGAGGCCGCACCACCGATGTGGAACGTCCGCATCGTGAGCTGCGTGCCGGGTTCGCCGATCGACTGCGCGGCGACCACGCCGACCGCTTCGCCATGGTTGACGGTATGGCCACGGCCAAGGTCGCGGCCGTAGCAATGCGCGCACACGCCGAACGAACTGGCGCAGGTGATCGTCGAGCGTACTTTGATCGACTGCACGCTGGCGTCTTCGAGCTTCTGCACCCAAGCCTCGTCGAGCAGCTGGTTGCGGGTGACGATCGGTTCGTCATCGTTGCCTGGCAGAAACACGTCCTCGGCCACGATGCGGCCCAGCACGCGGTCGCGCAGCGGCTCGACCACGTCGCCGCCTTCGACGATCGGGGTCATGGTGAGACCTTCCATCGTGCCGCAGTCGGTTTCGGTGATCACCACGTCCTGTGCCACGTCGACCAGGCGACGGGTCAGGTAACCGGAGTTCGCCGTCTTCAACGCGGTATCCGCCAGGCCCTTACGAGCACCGTGGGTCGAGATGAAGTACTGCAGGACGTTGAGGCCTTCGCGGAAGTTCGCGGTGATCGGCGTCTCGATGATCGAGCCATCCGGCTTCGCCATCAGGCCGCGCATGCCGGCCAGCTGGCGGATCTGTGCCTGCGAACCACGCGCACCGGAGTCGGCCATGATGAAGACCGAGTTCATCGACTTCTGCGCGACCTTCTCGCCCTTGGCGTTGACGACCGTATCGGTGCCGATCGCGTCCATCATCGCCTTGGCGACGCGCTCGTTGGTACGCGACCAGATGTCGACCACCTTGTTGTAGCGCTCACCGGCGGTGACCAGGCCCGACTGGTACTGCTGCTGAATTTCCAGCACTTCGCCTTCGGCCTCGTCGAGGATGCCCTTCTTCTCGCCCGGGATGATCATGTCGTCGATGCCGATCGAGACGCCGGCGCGCGTTGCGTAGGCGAAGCCGGTGTACATCAGCTGGTCGGCGAACACGACCGTGTCCTTCAGGCCGAGCATGCGGTAGCAGGTGTTGATCAGTCGGCTGATGTTCTTCTTGGTCAGCTCGGTGTTGACCAGCGCGTACGGCAGGCCCTCCGGCAGGATTTCCACCAGCAGCGCGCGACCGATCGTGGTGTCGACGATCGAGGTGCGCTCCTCGCGCTTGCCGTCCTCGTCTACCACCGTCTCGCTGATGCGCACCTTGACCTTGGCATGCAGGCCGACGACGCGGTTGTCGTAGGCGCGCTTGACCTCGGCGACGTTGGCGAACGCCATGCCCTCGCCCGGCTCGTTCTCGAGCGCGCGGGTCATGTAGTACAGGCCCAGCACGACGTCCTGCGACGGCACGATGATCGGCTCGCCGTTCGCCGGCGACAGGATGTTGTTGGACGACATCATCAGCGCACGCGCTTCCAGCTGG
>JACMKK010000198.1 GCA_014380115.1 Luteimonas sp.
AAGCGCGAGCAGGTAGGTGGTCAGCGCCAGCTTCAGCGCGATCGGGTCGGTCGCCAAGTCGCGCGCGATCGCCGGCAGCGACGTCGAGATCACGGTCGAATCCATGTTCTCGATGAACAAGGCGCACGCGACGATCAGGGGCAGCAGGCGGCTGGACTTCATGCCGCCGCGAGCCTACGACGCATCGATGTCTCCCAGTGCGCGGATCAACTTGCGAGCACGCTTGTCGGGTTTGGTCTGCGGTGCCTGGTAGCCCGCGCGTGCGGCGGCCAGTTCGGCGCGGCGGGTTTCCCGCGCTAACCGCGACTCGTCGGATTCGCGATACAGCGTCCGTGCCACTGTGGCTGGCCCGCGCTTGGCGCTGATCGCGGCGACCTCGATCACGAACGTTTCCTCGCCGCGCACGATCTTCATCGCGTCGTCCACGCGGACGTTGCGCGCGGCCTTGGCGCGTTGGCCATCGACCTCGACCTTGCCGGTCTCGATCGCCTGCTTGGCGAGGCTGCGCGTGCGGAAGAACCGGGCCGCCCACAACCACAGGTCGAGCCTGATGCCAGGGTCGTCCTGCTGCTCAACCATGGCTGTCCGGATCCTTGCTGGAGCGCATGCCGCCATGATCGTGAATGTCGCCCGGCGGCTGCAAGGCGGTGCCGCGGTAGCATTCAGCCGTGGCCGACACGGTGAGTCGCACTCTTGTCTCCCAAACGCGAACGGCCACCTTGCGGTGGCCGTCGGTATGCGATGGCTGCAGGTGACTACTCCGCGGCTTGCGCGGCGGCATTGGCCTTGGACTTGGCATGCGCGGCCAGGTCTTCCTTGATGCGCGCCTTCTTGCCTTCCAGCCCGCGCAGGTAATACAGCTTGCCGGCGCGCACCGCGCCGCGGCGCTTCACGGTCACCGAGTCGATCACGGCGCTATGGGTCTGGAACACGCGCTCGACGCCGAAGCCATGCGAGATCTTGCGCACGGTGAACGCGGAGTTCAGGCCGGCGTTCTTCTTGCCGATCACCACGCCTTCATAGGCCTGCAGGCGCTCGCGGTTGCCTTCCTTCACCTTGACGTTGACGACCACGGTGTCGCCCGGGCCGAAGTCCGGCAACTTGCGCTGCGACTGTTCGGATTCGAATGCCTGCAGCAAGGTGTTCAGGGATGGCTTGTTCATGGCGCGGCCTGCTCTATCGTGTGTTCTGTGGTGATCGGACCGGATGCCGGCGCGATGCGGAGCATCGGCGGGGCGGGCATGCGGGCGGGGTCTTACGGGTGGGTGTCGCGAAGCCGCGCATTATAGCGGCCTTTTTCCGTGCGTGACTAGGTGTAGGGCGGGCTCTGGCCCGCCGGCCGGGAATGCCCGAAGGCGGGCCAGGGGCCGCCCTACTTCGTTTTTTCCGCGGCTAGGCCATCGCGAAACGCGTCCAGCAGCTTCCGGTCGGCGGCCGACAGCTGGTCCTCGTGGAGCAGGTCAGGGCGTCTCAGCCAGGTCCGCCCGAGGGACTGCTGGCGACGCCATTTGGCAATCTCCGCGTGGTTGCCGGACATCAGGACCGATGGCACGACCCCGAGCGAGTGCTCGACCGGGCGGGTGTAGTGCGGGCAATCGAGCAGTCCGTCTTCCTCGAAACTGTCCTGGATGGCAGATTCGTTGTCGTTGAGGGCGCCTTCCTGCAGGCGCGCCACGGCGTCGATGACCACCGCGGCAGCCAACTCGCCGCCCGACAGCACGTAATCGCCGATCGACAGCTCCTCGTCGGCCTCGGCCTCGATCAGCCGTTCGTCGATGCCTTCATAGCGCCCACACAGCAGGATCAGACGTTCGCATTTGGCCAGTTCACGTACCTTGGCCTGTGTGAGAGGCGCACCCTGTGGCGTGAGGTAGATGACCTTGGCCGGCGCCCGGTCCGCCGCGCGCGCTGCGGCAAGGCAGTCACGCAACGGATCGATCAGCATCACCATGCCCGGTCCACCACCGAAGGGGCGATCGTCGACGCGGCGGTAGCTGCCTTCGGCGTGGTCGCGCGGATTCCAGCCGTGGACGGCGAGCAGGCCGCGCTCCTGCGCGCGCCCGACCACGCCATGGCCGGCGATCTGGGCCACAAACTCGGGAAACAGGCTGACGACGTCGACGCGCATCAGAAATCGGCATCCCAGTCGACCGTCATCAGGCCGGCGCCGAAATCGATCGCGGTGATGTAATCGGGTTGCAGGAACGGAATCATGCGCTCACGTTCGCCATTCACGACGACGACATCGTTGGCGCCGGTCGAGAACAGGTGCGAGACGCGTCCGAATTCGACGCCATCGAGATTCACGACGCGCAGGCCTTCCAGATCGACCCAGTAGTACTCGTCCGCACTGGCCGGCGGCAAGGCCGAACGCGGCACGTAGACGTCGGTTCCGTGCATGGCCTCAGCGGCATCGCGATCTTCCACGCCGGGAAACACAGCGACCAGGCCTTTGGGACTTTCGCGGCCACGCGCACCGCTCAGTTCGCGCTCGCGCCCTTGCGCATCGCGGAGGATCCACGGCTGGTAGCGGAAGATCGCGCTGCGCGGCTCGGTCCACGACTCGAGCTTGAGTTCGCCGCGCACGCCGAAAGCACCGTGCACCCTGCCCAGCAGGATCAGTCCCTGCGGGGCCGCGCTCGGTGTCGTCTGCATCTGTCGGATGGGGGCCACGCGAAAGCGTGGCCGGACATCAGGCTGCGGTGGCAGCCGCTGCCTTGGACGCTTCCTTGTACAGGTCGCGCACCTTGTCGGTCATCTGCGCGCCTTGTCCGACCCAATGGGCGATGCGGACGGTATCGAGTTCGACGCGCTTCTCGTTGCCGGCAGCAACCGGGTTGTAGTAACCCACGCGCTCGATGTTGCGACCGTCGCGCGCGGCGCGCTGGTCGGTGACGATGATGTGGTAGAAGGGGCGCTTCTTGGCGCCGCCACGGGTAAGGCGGATCTTGACCATGACTCGATGTTCCTGTGTTGCCCAGTCGCCGGACGTGGCGAGGTAAGCCGCGCATTGTAAGCCATTGACCGGCTGCAGGAAACCCGCTATCTGCGCTCATCGATTGGCTTGAAGGTCGCCCCGCCAGGGCTCGAAGGCAATGTCGCTGCTAGTTCAGCACGGTCTGCGGTGCGGCCCGCCCTCACATGCGGAAGCCGCCCGCCCCCCCGCCCATCATCCCGCGCATGCCCCGCATCATGCCCTTCATGCCGCCGCGGCCCAGCTTGCCCATCATTTTTTCCATCTGCTGGAACTGCTTGAGCAGGCGGTTGACGTCGGCCGGCGTGGTGCCGGAGCCCTTGGCGATGCGCGCCCGGCGCGAGCCGTTGAGCAGTCCGGGATTGCGGCGCTCGCGCTTGGTCATCGAACCGATGATGGCGACCATACGCGGTACTTCCTTGCCGGTGACCTGGGCTTTCACGGCATCCGGGATCTGGCCCATGCCCGGCAGCTTGTCCATCAGTCCGGAGATGCCGCCCATGTTCTGCATCTGCTCGAGCTGGTCGCGCATGTCGTTGAGGTCGAACTTCTTGCCCTTGGCAACCTTCTCGGCGAGTTTCTGCGCCTTGTCCTTGTCGACCTGCTGCTCGACCTGCTCAACCAGCGACAGCACGTCGCCCATGTCGAGGATGCGGCTGGCGACGCGGTCGGGATGGAACACGTCGAGGCCGTCGGGCTTCTCGCCGGTGCCGATGAACTTGATCGGGCGGCCGGTGACGTAACGCACCGACAACGCAGCACCGCCACGCGCGTCGCCGTCGGTCTTGGTCAGCACCACGCCGGTGAGCGGCAGCGCCTCGCTGAAGGCCTTGGCCGTCGTAGCGGCGTCCTGGCCGGTCATCGAGTCGACGACGAACAAGGTTTCGACCGGCGAGGCCGCGGCATGCAGCGCCTTGATCTCGGCCATCATCGCCTCGTCGATAGCGAGGCGACCGGCGGTATCGACGATCAGCACATCGGCGTAGGACCTGCGCGCGTCGACGATCGCGGCGCGGACGATGTCTTCGGGCTTCTGGTCTGCGCTCGATGGGAAGAACAGCACGTCGACCTGTTGCGCGAGCGTCTTCAGCTGCTCGATCGCGGCCGGACGGTAGACGTCGGCAGACACCACCATCACCTTCTTCTTGCGGCGTTCCTTGAGGTGTTTGGCCAGCTTGGCGACCGTGGTGGTCTTGCCCGCGCCCTGCAGGCCCGCCATGAGGATCACCGCCGGCGCTGGTACGTTGAGATTGAGGTCGGCCGCCTGCGAGCCCATCACCGCCGTCAACTCGTCGCGCACGACCTTGATCAGCGCCTGCCCGGGGGTGAGGCTCTTGAGCACTTCCTGGCCGACCGCGCGCACCTTGATCCGCTCGATCAGCGCCTGCACCACCGGCAAGGCCACGTCGGCCTCCAGCAACGCGATGCGGACCTCGCGCGTGGCCTCGCGGATGTTTTCCTCGGTCAGCCGGCCGCGACCGCGCAAGCGCTCGAGGGTGCCGGAAAGACGCTGGGTGAGGGATTCGAACATGGGCGACCGAAGCTCCGGAATGGGCGCAAATTATAGCCCGCGTCGTTTTGCACGCCCCGGCGCCCGAGGCTGTGCGACACTGAGCCGATGACAATCGTTCTCATCGGCGCCCTGTCCTACCTGCTCGCCGCATTGATGCTCGTACGCGAAGTTGCACGCGAGGGTGACGCGCGCAGCTGGCTGCTGCCGGCCCTGGGTGGGTTGGCCTTCCACGCAGCGACGCACGTGCTGGCCTGGAATTCCGCCGGCGGCCTCGACATGCATTTCTTCGCCGCCTTGTCGCTGGTCGGCCTGGGAATGGCAATGCTGACGACCGCCTTTGGCGCATCCGGGCGCATGGCAGCCCTCGGCGTGGTCGTGTTCCCGATCGCCGCGGTGTTGTTGCTGGTGTATGCCAATGTCGGCCACCACGTGGCCGAAGGCCTCGACTGGCACCTGCAGCTGCACGCGTGGTTCGCCCTGCTCGCCTACGCCACGCTGGCGATCGCCGCGCTACTGGCGGTGATGCTGTGGCTGCAGGAGCGCGCGCTGCGCCGGCGCGATATCCGCGGCTGGCTGCGCGCCCTGCCGCCGCTGACCGAACTCGAAACGTTGCTGTTCCGCACGATTGCGGTCGGCTTCATCCTGTTGACCGCGACCCTGTTGACCGGCGCGCTGTTCGTGGAGGATTTCTTCGCCCAGCGCCTGATCGAAAAAACTGTGCTCAGCGTGTTGTCATGGCTAGCATTCGGCGCGCTGCTGCTCGGCCGCTGGCGTTACGGCTGGCGCGGGACGATCGCGGTGCGCTGGACCCTGGCGGCGATGGCGCTGCTGGTGCTGGCGTTCTTCGGCAGCAAGTTCGTGCTCGAAGTGGTGCTGCGCCGCGCTTGATCTTCGTCGCCCTCAGTCTGTCGCGGCCGCGAGCGCATCGGCCAGTCGTTCCACCGCGATCACTTCCAGGCCCTTGTAGCTCCCCGTCTTCGGTGCATTCGCCTTCGGCACGATCGCGCGCTTGAAGCCGTGGGTCGCGGCTTCCTTCAAGCGCTCCTCTCCGTTCGGTACGGGCCGAATCTCGCCGGAGAGTCCGATTTCCCCGAAGGCAACCGTATTTTCGGCCAGCGGCTTGTCGCGCAATGAAGACAATATCGCGAGCAACACCGGCAGGTCGGCCGCGGTTTCCTGCACACGGATGCCGCCGACGACGTTGACGAACACGTCCTGGTCGCCGGTCACGATCCCGCCGTGGCGATGCAGCACCGCCAGCAGCATCGCCAGGCGGTTCTGTTCGAGGCCGACCGCGACGCGACGCGGGTTCGACAACGGCGATGAATCCACCAGCGCCTGCACCTCGACCAACAGCGGCCGCGTGCCTTCGCGCGTCACCATCACGCAGCTGCCCGATTGCGGCGTGCTGCTGCCGGACAGGAAGATCGCCGACGGGTTGGGAACTTCCTTCAGTCCCTTCTCGCCCATCGCGAACACGCCGAGTTCGTTGATCGCGCCGAAGCGGTTCTTGAACGCGCGCAGCACGCGGAAGCGGCTGCCGCTCTCGCCTTCGAAATACAGCACCGCATCGACCATGTGCTCGAGCACGCGCGGGCCGGCGATCCCCCCCTCCTTGGTGACGTGACCGACCAGGAACACAGCGGTCCCGGTTTCCTTTGCATAACGCACCAGCCGCGCCGCGCTTTCGCGCACCTGGCTGACCGAACCGGGTGCGGCCGTCAGCGATTCGGTCCACAGCGTCTGCACGGAGTCGGCGATGATGAGTTTCGGCTGCGCCGCCGAGGCGTGGTCGAGGATCTTCTCGATGCTGGTCTCGGCCAGCGCGTTCAGTCCGTCCAGCGACAGCCCCAGCCGCACCGCGCGCCCGGCGACCTGCGCCAGGGATTCCTCGCCCGTCACGTACAGGCCTGGCAGCGTCGAGGACATTCGCGCGATCGCCTGCAGCAACAGCGTCGATTTGCCGATGCCCGGATCGCCACCGACCAGCACGACCGCACCTTCGACCAGACCGCCACCGAGCACGCGGTCGAACTCGCCGATGCCCGTCGACACGCGCGCGTCCTCGCCATGGCGCACGTCCTTGAGTGCGGTGACTTGTGGCGCCTCCAGTTTTCCTGCCCAGCCGCTGCGACGCGCGGCGGGTGATTGTGCGGCGGCGGACTCCAGCACGATTTCGCTGAGCGAATTCCACGCGCCGCATTCGCCGCACTGGCCCTGCCACTTGTTGTGCTCGGCGCCGCATTCGGCGCAGACGTACGCGGTCTTGGCCTTGCTTGCAGGCTTGTTCGAAGGTTTTGCCATGGAGGTCCCTAGTTGCCAGTCACCACTGTAACCGCGGCGCGTCGCGCCCCGCGAGACTGGGTGTGGACAAGCTGTGAAGGCTGGCAATCCGCCCGCTTAACCGCGATCCGCGGAACGCGCGAGAGTCAGCCAGCTTTCACCCCGCGGCCAATAACTTGAGCCCCGTCCAAGCGTAGGAAACCTTCGATGACGATTGCCGAAGATCTCGAGAATCAAGACCGCAAGCTCTGCTGGATCTACGGAAAGCAATCCCGGGAATTCTTTCCCGAGAAACCGTGGGCCGACGTGGAAGTCATTCTGCAGATCGGCTGGGAACGCATTCGCCGCGACTCGAAAATCGATTGGACCAAAGCCAGTCCCCACGTCAAAGCCGCCTGGGAAGGCTGACGGCACAGGGAGTCCGGCCCGGCATGCCGCAGACCGTCGACGGAGTCATCGCAATGTGAATCACTGCAAGTGGCACGCTTGTTCGTGGACGGATGTACCGTCCACGAACGACGGCACAACAGGGTCAGTCCCGTGTTATGTCGTAACTTGCATTGGCAGCATTACTGATGAGGCCGGACAACGGCAGCAACTGCGACAAGAAGCGATTCCAACGCGTGATCCCGGCAGGTCCGACGAACACCACGTCGGCTGGCCGCAGCCGGAACTGATCGGACAACACGAAGGCTACCGGCGAACTCGCGTCGAGCTGGTACACCGTCGCAGGCGACTGCTGCATGTTCTCCACGCCGCGGATCACGTAGACCGCGCTGCCTTTCGACGTGACCGGATTCAGGCCGCCGACCCGGCCCAGGGCCTGCGTCAGCGTGAGGTCGGTCGTCTTGAAGGTGATGGATTGCGGACGCACGACTTCGCCGATGACGTAGACCTCCTTGCGATCATTGAACGGCATGAAGAGTTGATCGCCCGCCTTGAGGTAAATCTCCGGCGCGACGGCGCCATCGCGATTCAACGCATCCAGGTCCAGCGGGTAGCTTCTGCCATCGCGCGTGAGCATGAAGCCGGCGAGATCGGCCTGCTCGACGTTGATGCCGGCCTTGCCGATCGCCTGCGACAGCGACAACGGAACCGAGGTGATCTCCTGCGGGCTGGTGTTGGTGAAGGCGCCCTGCAATGCGACGCGACTGCCGTACCCGGCCACGTTGACGTCGACCTGCGGATCCTTGAGGTAACGCGCGAGCTTGCCGGCCAGCGTGTTGCGCACCTGCTCGATGGTCATGCCGGTGACGTTGAGTTCGCCGGCATAGGGAAAATAGAACGTGCCATCGGGCCGCACCAGGCGGCCGTTCGCCACCGCCTGCTGTTGCGTGCCCGCCGGCGTGGTCAGTTCTGGGTGATCCCAGACGGTGACCAGGAGCGTGTCGCCCGGTTGGATCTGATAGCTCTCCTGGCGATAACCGGTGAGTTCTGCAGGCACCTGCGCCCGCGCCGGTCCCGCCGCGGCGCGATCGGTCGCCACCAGTTCGGAGGTGATCGGCACGACCTGGACCTTGCCGCTTCCGATCAGGTCTTCGCGGGGCGGATTGGAGGTGGACAAGTGCTGTCCCGGCATGCAGCCGCCAAGCACGATGACGGCACCGGTCAGCGCCAGGATGCGAAGCGTGGTTTTCACGTTGGACTCCTCGATACTCGTGGCACGGGCAATCGCGCTTGCGACTGCCATGTCACTCGCCATGTTTCGGCGACAGGTGTGCCGGGATATTGGATGATGGAACGGATGCGTCGATCGCGCCGGAAGCGTACGATCAGCCGCGCCTCAGGCACGTGAAAACTGCGTCATTTGGCGTGGCTGCACCGCTCATTCATTCATGTCGCATTGACGATTCGGAGACCGGCCGCGCTCGTTCATTTTCATTTCGATGAATATCGCGACCAGCCCGGCATACTCCTTCAACGCGCGGCCGCTCCGCCATACCGCACTGCGCGTCGGCAACCAGCGGTCCGTCCAGTGCTCGCGGTCGGCGGACTCTGGAACCGGCACGGGCGTGACCTTCATGCCCGCATCACAAAACAACAGGCGAGCCCTGGGCATGTGCAAGGCAGATGTCACCAGCAGCACCTGCCGTATTCCACGCTGCCTTGCCAGCTCGGCCGTGAACAATGCATTGTCCTGCGTGTTCCTGCTGCGCTCCTCTAGTAGCAACGCGGACGCGGGTACGCGAAGCCTGCTGATGGCCGAGGCCATCGTGCGCGCTTCGCTGCCGTCCTCGCCTCCGCCCGACAGGATGACGATCGGCGCCCGCCCCGCCAGCCAGGCGCGTGCGCCCGCCGCCAGGCGACTACTCTTGAGTTGTTCCGGATCGACGTCCTTGCGGCGCAGCCACGCACGCCCCACCCCTCCGCCGAGCACGACGATGGCATCGGCACGCGGTAACGCGACCTCGGCGACCACTGGATGCTGCTGCTCGAGCGTCCCGCGCAGCCAGTCCGAGCACGTCGGGATGGACCAGAGCAGCGACCAGGCGATCGCGAGCACCCCCAGGGTCGCGCCGAGCCTGCGCCGGCGCAGCAGCAAGGCAAGACAGCCACACAGCAGCACATAGATCGACAGTGTCGGCGGATAGGTCAGCGATACCAGGAAGTCTTGCAGGACGGGTGTCTCCGCGGATGGAAGGCTCCGGTACGGCACAGGCCGCACCGGATCGTATGGAACTGCGGAAATGGTCCGCTCAGATCACGATGCCACGCGTCACCAGGAAATAGAACACGCCGCACGAGCCGACCAGGCCCAACCGGATCAACAGCGGATTGCGGAGCGTCGCCAGGCGGCTATGACACAGCATCGCCGCGAGGATCAACGACACCGCCAGCCAGCCCGGCAGCAGATAGCGGTTGGAGAAGTAACCCCATCCGATCGCGAAGAAAGGCAGCAGCATGACCAGGTACACCGAAGTGCTTCGCTTGATCTCCTCCCGGTAGGGCGAGTGGACCAGCGGCGCCGCCAGGTGCGGCAGCACGTACCAGAAGATCGAGAACACCGCGAAATCGATGCGCACGCCGGAGCGATAATTGGGGTTCGCCGTGTATTCCATCACCAGGTGGTAAAGCGAAGGCACGAGCAACTGCACCAGGCTCATCGACAGCCCCGAGCAATACATCAGGAAGGCTGCCGCGGCGGCTACGCGCAAGGTGTTGACGCCGAGCAGCAGCGCCGGCGCGAACAACAGATAAAGGGCGGAAGAGGAATGCAGGCTGCAGGCGACTGCGCCGAATAGCGCGAACTGCCACCACTTGCGCTGTTGGAACGTCAGCAAGGCCACGAACACCAGCAACGCAGCCAGGCCCTGCCGTACGGCATTGATCGAGGCGTTGACGAACATCGGCGAGACATACAGCAGCATCAGCGACGCGCTCAGGAAGGTCAGGTAGCTGCGCGGCGAAGCCAGATAGGTGAAGTACTTGCGCGTCGAGACCAGCACGGTCAGCAACATCAGTGCGAACAACGCGGCCTGGTAACCCGTCACGTCCAGGCCCAGGCGATTGAGCCCATAGCTGATGGCGACGAATCCGGGCTCCAGTCTCGTCGTGATCGCGTCTTGCCCCAATCGTGCGAAGAAGCCGGCGTAGGTGGACGTATCGGTGCCGGTATCGATCGAACGCGTTCCGATCAGCCAGCAGCCGAAGGTGCAAACTCCGACAAGTAACAGGAAGCTCAGCGCCATGCTGGCCATGGCGTTGCCGTATCGCGGAACGGCGGTCGGCAAGGCGGGGTTCAACCTGCTCATCGAGCCGCCCGCTGCGCGTCGGCGCCTTGCCGGTGACGGCGGCCCGCCATCAACAGGTTCCGACGCGCCTTGCGCAGCATGCCGATCGCCCGCGCGAAGTAGTGCTCGGGCAGGCTGACCAGACCCTGCCGCAGCAATTCCTGGCGGACTTCCCGGCCTGCGCGATGCATCGCGGCAAGGTCCTCGCTCAGTCCGCCGGCGCCGTAGTTCGGCTTGTGCCAGGCCGCCAGCGTCTGGTTGAGCTTGGCGCAGCGATAGCCCGAAAAGGCGATCTGTGCCCAGAGCAGGAAATCCTCCACGCGCCGGTAGTTCTCGTCGAAGCGAAACGGCAGGTCGCGACGCAGGACGACCGACGCGGTCGGGAACGGATTGTTGAGCAGCAATCGGCGCCGGCCGATGATCGACGCGCGCACCGGCCGTCGCAACGCGGGTGGCGCGAGGCCGCGCTCGCGCACGACCATGCGGTGCGCGATCAGCGCGATCGCGGGATCGGCGCGCAAGGCTGCTATCTGCAGTTCCAGCTTGGCTGGAAACCAGGTGTCGTCCGCGTCGAGGAACGCGATGTACTCCTGGCTCGCGACCTGCCAGCCTGCATTGCGCGCACGCGACGGGCCACCATTGGTCGGCAACGCGATCACCTTGATCCATCCTTCGGCATGCGCGGCGGCGACTTCACGCAAGGCCTCCAGCGTACGATCGCCGCTGCAATCCTCGACCAGCAGGACCTCCGCCGGAGGCAGGCTCTGCGCGGCGATCGACGCCACCGCCGCAGCGATGGTGTCCGCGCAGCGATAGCACGGCACGACCACGCTGACCGGGGCGGCTTCGACGCCGGGATCAATCGGCTTGCTGTCCGTCATGTCGCTTCCGGAACCATCGACCAAGGACTCGATTTGAATATGTCCTGCGCCTGCAGTGCGTAAAGTTCGCGTGAAAGGGTCGGCGCGTGTTCATCGCCCAGCATCGCGGCGAGCGCGCCGTCGAAGGCCTCGGCATCCTGCCGCTGCGCAGTGATGCGCTGGCTCGAAGGGAGTCCGATGTCGTCCGCGAAATCATTGCACTTGGGGTGATAGTCGATGATCGTGAACGGCACGCCCTGCAGGTACGCCACGATCGCACCGTGCAGGCGGGCGCTGATGAAGGCATCGCAGCGCCCGATCTCCTGGGCCGTGGCGATCGGACCCAGCCCGCGATAGCTCAGCACCTGCGCGGCTACTCCGTGCTGATTCAGTTGTTCCCGCAACGCACGCGCCAGCACGCGATCGCCGTGTTGGTCATGCTCGTTCAGGCTGAAGATGTCGATTCGCAGCGGACGCTCGCCAGCCAGCTTCGCCAGCGCCGCGACCATCGACGATTGCAGCCTCCGTTTGTTGGGCGCTGCGTAGCTTTGCGCTTCGCTGTAGTTGCACAGCGCGATGCCGATGCGAATCGTCGCGGCCCCGGGCATCGCACCGGAACCAGGTCGGGATAGCGGGAGCAGCAACGGCAACAGGCCTGCCAGGTCGCGGCCGTGATGGACCTTCCCGCGCAAGCCCATGTTCATCGCCAGATCATACGATCGACGGTCGCGCACGGAGAGATAGGCGAAACGCTGGATGAAATCCGCCACGGAAGCCTCGGAGGCCGGGTCATCGAACGGTCCGATCGACACCCCGACGGCTGCCAGCTGCACCTTGCCGCGACGATGCGCGGAAAGCATCATCGGTTTGCGAAACGATTCCCGTGCCGTGATGACGGATCCGCCTCCCATCACCAGGACATCGGCGCCGTGGATCGCGCGCGTGAAACTGTAAAGCCGACTCGCCTTGCCCAGCGTGCCGCCAGCGCCGTACACGGATGCTGGATACCAGCGTGGCATCGTGTAGCGGGTGTCGACGCCGACGATCGCCGGGCCGGCCAGCCTCGGCTCGCCGCGCCAATAGACACGCGTCGCCGCGCTGCAGATCGCGCCGAACAGGTCGTCGCCGAAATTGTCCATGCCGTAATAGCCGGTGAAGCTCACGCGCAGTTTGCGGGTCGTCATGGTGGTACGAGCCCTTGGACCATCATGCTGGCGGCTGGCTGAAACGCCGCACGCCGCGATACATGGCCAGCAGCAGCACGGCTTCGGCGACGACGGTGGCGCTGGCCGCGCCAAGTTCGTTGAAGAACGGAATCAACAACACGTTCAATCCCACCGCGACCGCCGTGGCCAGTGCCATCGCGCGGACGCGATAGCGCATGTGGTCCTCGGTGAGCAGCGCCGACCCCACGGCAGTGGAAAGAAACCGCAGCGGAACACACAGCGCCAGCACCATCAGGATGCCCACCACGCTGCGATACTCCTCTCCGAAGGCGATCGGCACCAGCCATGGCGACATGGCCGCCAGCGCAATGCCGACTGCCAGGCCGCACAGCAGCATCGCCATGTTGCCGAGACGATAGACGCGCCAGAACTTCGGTTTGTCGTGCGCCGCCCAGCGATGCAGCTTGGAGAGCAGGAACTTCTGGTAGATCGTGGACGGCAGCAGGTAGATCGCCGTCATCACCGCAAGGGCGATGCCGTAGCGGCCGGCCTGCGTGTCATCGTTGAGGTATTTCAGCAGCACCGTGCTGACCTGGAAGAACACCGGATACAGCACCGCCGCGACGCCATAGGCCCAGGCCTGCGACCAAAGACCGAAGACGCCGGGACTGGTTGTGCCAAGCGCTTGCGCATCGCGCGGGCCATGGCCGTGCAACGCGATCTCGCCGCGCATCAACTTGCGCATCTGCGGCCAGGCAAGCAGGACGACGGCGAGCGAGACCGCGCAATAGCCGATTGCGGCGGAAGCCACGCCCCAGGAGGGAACCAGCAGCAATGCGATTGCCACGGCAAGCCGTCCGCCGGGGATCAGCAGCTGCCACCCGGCCAGCTGCCGATAGCGCTCCTCGAGCCGAAGCTTGCTGCTCAGCAGGTCCACCGCCAGCACGCTGAGGATGACCGGCGACAGGGCCAGCAACATGAAGCGCGTGGCGGGTGACGGCGCGAGCGTGAAGGCCCATACGATGACGATGCCGATCGCGAGCAGCGTCGTGGCGGCGCTGAACCGCAGCGACGGCCGCAACCAGCGATCGGCGGACCACCCTTCCACGCCATAGGCCTTGAGCCTGAACTGCGAAAGCCCGAAGCCGGCGAGCGGTGCGATCATCGTCACCGTAGCCAGCGAAGAGGCGAACAACCCGTAGTCCGCCGGTCCCAACTGCCGCGCGAGCAGGGTCTGGGCCGCGAATACCATGCCCGCGCCTGCCGCGGTGGACAACCAGAGCAGGGAAATGGCGGTGGCCGCCCGTTGCCAACCTTGCGGAATCAGAAGGCCGCCATCGGATCGCCCGGGGTCATCGCGCTGCACGAGCGACGGGCGCCATGTTGGGCAACAACTCGTCGTAGACCTCGAGCGTCTTGCCGATCACCATGCGTTCGTCGAAATCCGCCAACGCCTTCTGCCTCGCGCAATCACCGAGTCGTCGCAGCAGGTCACGGTCGTCGTCCAGCCGCGCCAGCAAAGCCGCCAATGAGCTCGCGTCACGCGGCGGCACATGGAGTCCGTCGATGCCATGCTGCGCCACTACTTCACGGCAACCGGGCAGGTCGGTCGTGATCAGCGCCAACCCGCTCGCGGCACCCTCGATCAGGCTTCGGGGCACGCCTTCGCCGTAGTAGCTCGGCAGCACCATGACATCCACGGAATTCAACAGTGCCGGCATGTCCTCGACATGGCCCAGCCAGTTCACCAGCCCTTGCCCGTGCCACTGCTCGACCTCGAGGCGATCGACAGAGCGTGGATTTCCGGGGTCAGGCGTGCCCGCGAGGATGAATTCGACGTTCCGTCCTTTCTGCTTCATCAGTTCTGCAGCGTGGACGAATTCGCGGATACCCTTGTCCCAGAGCAGGCGTGCGGCCAGCAGCACGCGCAGCGGACGCGGGCCGGTCGCGTCCTTCGGTACCGGGCAGAAACGACTGGTGTCGACACCCGAACTGCGGATCAGACGGATTTTCTGCGTAGGCACGAGCCGCAAGGTAGTCAACGCCTGTACGTCGTCTGGATTCTGCAGGATCAACCGCGAATGGCCGCCGGCGAGCGTGCCGCGCATGAGCAACTTGATGATCGGCCGCAGCATGCGTGCCTTGGGACGGTCGCTGGCGAACACGTATCCCATGCCTGCGACCGCGTTGACCACGGCCGGCACCTTCGCCGCGCGCGCGGCAAGCGCGCCGTAAACGGCGCATTTGATGGTGAAGTTGTGCAGCAGATCGGGCCGCTCCACTTTCAGCAGATTGACCAGCTGCCGCAGCAGCAAGGCCTCGCGCACCGGATTCAGGCTGGCACGGACCATGGGTAGGGTCACCCATCGGATCCCATGCCCGGCGAAGCGCGCACCAAACTCGCCGGCGGGCGAAAACATCACGACTTCTGCGCCCTTCGACTTCAGGTGGAGCGCGGCCGCCAACCGGAAGTTGTAGAGATACCAGTCCGTATTCGCGAAAAAAACGACTTTCATCGATTCATCCGTTTGAATTTCGAGTCGATCCGGCGCTGCCGCAAGGCATCGTCGTTCGAAGCAAGACGGCGGGTTTCCGTCAAGCCCTCCAATTCTATCGGTGCGGCCAGTTCGCCAACCTCACCTGCCCTCTACAGTCGCCCGACAAAAAAAAAGCTGAACAGGAGACCTGTTCAGCTTCTCGTAAGATCGGCACGACGAGCGCCGATCCACGACCGACCCTACTTTGCGAATTGGTTACTCGTCACCCGGATATTGGAGGTGTCGGACGTAACCTGGATATGCGCGCCGTTGCCAGTGCTGCCGGCGACCAGACCCGTCATCCAGACATACGGGCTGTCCAGCTTGATGCCCCACAGGCGGGTCTTGTTGTTGCGGAAGGAATTGCCACTGACCGTGTAACCGCTGCTTGCCACGCGGATCATCATGCCTTCGAGGTAATTGTGATTCATCCAGTTGCCGGCGACGTAGGCGTCCTTGCTGCCGATCGCCAGGATGGCGTATCCCCCGTTGTAGCTGATCACGTTGGCCTTGATCGTCACGCCGCTGACGCGCTTGTAGACCTGGATGCCGTTGCCCTGGTTGCGCTTGATCACGCAGTTCTCGATATGGATGTTCGAGGCCGTACCCAGGTCGTCCGCGTCCGGCTCGATATCGATACCGCAGCCCGGGGCGATGCCCGAGGTGTAGCTGAACTCGGAGTCGTAGACACGCACCATGCTCGACCGACCGATGGAAAGCGCCTGCCGCCGGTTGCCGGTGGACACGATGTTGGCGATGGCCACGTCGTAGGAGGGAATCGTCGGCTGGTTCGTCACCATCGCGCCGCCGATCGAGATGCCGTCGCCCCAGCACTTGGAGATGCGCATATCGCGGACCGTCACCCGCGACGAACCGCGGATCATGATGCCATGACCCCATTCACCGGTCGTGCCGAGGTGGTTGTCGCGATCGCCGACGATCTCGCCCCCGGAGATTTCCACGTCGCTGACCTTGTAGACCATCAGCACGTAGGCGCGATCGGCGGAGTTGCGCTTGGCGAGAAGCTTGGCGCCTGGCGCCAGCTCGAGGTGCATCTTGCTGCGCAGGCGCACGTTGCGCGTCGGATCGATCACGTAGTTGCCCGCGGGCACGTAGACCGTACCGCCGGCGGCAGGCAAACGGCTGATGGCGAGCTGGAACGCCGACGTATCGTCGTTCATGCCGTTGCCCACTGCGCCGGCATCGCGGACACTGATTCGCGTGGTGCCGCGCGCGCGCGTCGGCGGGACATAGACCGCCGCCGCGGCAGGCAGTGCAAAGCCTCCCATCGCGAAGGGCAGCGCCAGCAAGATCGATTTCCGCAGGAAATCCCGGCGAGGCATCTCAGCCTCATGCGCGACAGGCGCCAGTTCGTTATTGTTCATGCATGAACCCCATTCGTGCCGAAATCCGGCAAATTTGGTCAAAAAAGCATCACATCAAGATCACACGACCAAGAGGAAAATTAGGAGGTTGTCGTGTTGCGATGCACGAATCTAACGATTCGAATCTAAGCGCAGGCCGATCCGATGTCGCGCGTCCGATTGCAAAACTGTGCGCGCGTTCATGCGATCGCGTCCGATCGATTCAGGTAGGCGCGTATTCAAGTAGATGACTGCGGGAGCGCTAGCGACGCGCTGCGCGGGCGGAGCGTGTGCGCGGCACACGATCTCACTGGAGATGCCGCTCGTCTCGTTCACTTCGGACATGAGCCTGTGCGCGTTCAGGCATCGCTGCCGATCGATTCAGGTAGGCATGTGCGCCTATTCAACTAAATGACTGCGGGTGCGCGGCGACTGTTCAGCATATCGCGCGCGCGCGCACACGATCGCGGTAACGGCTATCCCTCGAAGATGTTGTCAGCAGCGATCCGGATGCCGCTCGTATCTTTCGTCGCCTCGATGTGCGCCGCCCTCGGCTTGCGTGCCCTTGCCGCCGAAGCCCGGCGGGCTGGAGGGGCGTTGTCGCGGAAATGATTGCCGCTGACCAGCACGTCGCGTGTCTCCTGACGCAGTCCGATGCCCCGCCACGCGTTGTTGCGGATGCGATTGCGGGTGATGACGGCATTCGTCGCCCCGATGGCGAGGACCCCATAGCTTCGATTGCCCTCGATCGTGCAGCGCGTGATCGTCACCCCGGAAACCCGCTTGTAGATCTGGATACCGGATCCCTGGTTGCCGCGCACGAGGCAGTTCTCGATGCGCACGTCGCGCGTGCCGTCGCCCGCGTCAGGTTCGATGTCGATGCCGCAACCCGGTAGCGTCCCCGATGTGTCGCTGAATTCGGAATCACGCACGCGCACGCGACTCGCACGGCCGATGGTCAGCCCCTGGCGGCGATTCCGCGTGCAGATCACGCTGGCGATCACCACGTCGCTGCTGGACGTGACGCGGCGATCGCGTTGCGTCACCGCACCGATCGAAATGCCATCGCCCCAGCAGTTGGAGATATGGATGTTCCTGACCGTGATCCGCGACGAACCGCGGATCATGATGCCGTGCCCCCATTCGCCGGTGCTGCCCAGGTGGCCGTCGCGATCGCCAACGATGCGTCCACCCGAAATTTCCACGTCGCTGACTTCCTGGGCCGACAGGACATAGGCACGCTCGGCGGCATTGTTCCTGGCGACGATTCTGGCGCCCGATGCGAGCTGCAGGTGCATGCGGCTGCGCAGGCGGACACTGCGGACCGGATCGATCAGGTAGGTTCCCGCCGGCACGTGGACGGTGCCGCCGTCCGTCGGCAAGGCATCGATGGCTTGCTGGAACGCTCTCGTGTCGTCGCGCACGCTGTCGCCGCGCGCGCCATGATCGCGTACGTCGACTCGCGCATTGCCGCGCATCCTCGCTGCAACGGCCGGAGCCGCCATCGCCGCCAACAGCGGCATACAACCCGGCACCAGCGGCAACAGCAGCAGCGATCCACGCAGGAAATCCCTGCGCGAAGTCTCCTTCGCGTCCATGAGCGCGCGGGCGTCCATGCGGCCGCGTCCGCTCATGTCCCACGCGTGCCATCGGCGTGTCGGCCGAGCCAGGGCAACACGATGGCCAGCAGGTAGAACTTCGACGCGTGGTATTTGTTGCCGAGCCGGCCACGATTGCGCTCGAGCCAGGCAACCGCGCCCGGCAAGACGTCCTGCGCCCGGCGGGCATGGTCGTGGACCTGTTCGAATCTCTGCCGGGCCAGGCCGCAAAGATCGAAGCGGAAACTGCCTTTCCTGCGCACGTAGGGCAGCGCGCCGAAGTGCCGCGCGATGTGGTGCCGCACCAGCACCTTGTTGGTCCTGGTGACGGGATCCACCATCCAGTTTCGCGGTACCTCGTGGTAGACCCACTCGCGCAATGCGCGATCGCAAAACGGGTATGCCGCATGCATGGACAATGCGCTGGTCGCGTAGAGACCCTTGGCGAAGGCCCCCGCGGAGCCCGCGATGGATGTGGAAATGTCGCGCCACTCGTCACGGCTGGTCGCCGAGGCGATCTCGGCTTCGAACAGCGCCAGGCGTTGCCTTGAGGTACGCGAGACATCGCGACCGAACAGTTCATCGACTTCGGCATCGGTGAAGCGCGAGCCCGGGAAGACGCGTTCGATCGCGCCCATCTGCAGCGTGCCGAGTATGAAGCAAAGCTCAAAATTGTTGCGCACCAGCGGCAACTCCGCGATCGCGCGCGGCAGGCGTATGCCGCGCGCGAGCCAGGACAGCAAACGCTGCTGGCGGCTGACCGGTGTGCCGAAATAGCTGTCCGAACCCAGGCCGTCGATGACGCCGTCTCCGCCGCGGGCCGAGATTTCGGTGGCCAGGTCGACATAGGACAGCAGGGCGAAGTCGGCAGTCAGCAGCGGCATCCGATCGACGATCGCGAGATAGCGGTCGTAAGCGCGTCCCGGGTCGCAGACCAGTGCTTCATGCCGGAGGCCGAGACTCCGAGCGACCAGCTGCGCCGACGCTACCTCGTTCTCCTCGCGACCGCCCAGGTAGGTGATGCACGTGGTGTCCGGCCTGGCTTGCGCGACGGCGATCGCGAGCGAGGTGGAATCCTTGCCGCCACTTTGCAGCAACCATGGAGCACGCATCTGCGCACAGGATCCGACGACCGCATCGCACAGCAGGCGATGGTAGATCTCGACCCAGTCCTGGCCCTCCCTGCTTGGCTCCAGGTGTTTCCCGGCATCACGGAACTTGAAATGGAACTCCGGCGCATCGCGCATGTCGGCATGCGGGCTGAAGCCGAACGTCACCAGCTTGATGCCTTCGAAGATCGAGTGCGGCGGGTACACGAACGCGTTGCGCAGGATGTCGGCCACGGACACCGCATCGACCTTCCTGATGCCGTGGCCGCCGCCGGCAAGCCCCGAGAAATCGGGCTTGCCGTAATAGGGCGACATCGTGATCTGCACGTGCCGCGGTTCTACCGGGACATCCGCGACCGCGTCGCCCCTTGTCGTTAGCTGCTGCATGCCGCCACCTAGCGCGCGTCCGGCCCGTCCTTGGCCGGAAGGTACTCGTAGTAGCTGTAGGCATAGCGCCCGGCGCTGCGTTTGTGCACGCCGTTGAAGATGGCGCCCTTCACCTCCACGCCGTTCTGCTCGAGGCGCTGCTTGGCGAGCGCGATCTCGCGTTGCTGGTTCAAGCCGAACCGCACCACCATCAGGCAGGTGCCGGCGTGATGGCCGATGACCGTCGCATCGGTGACCGCCAGCACCGGCGGCGTGTCGATGATGACGATGTCGTACTCGGGCGCGACCTGTTCGACCAGATCGGCGAAATTCGGATGCATCAGCAGCTCCGACGGATTGGGCGGCACTTCGCCGCGCGAGATGAAGGACAGGTTTTCCGCGCCCGCCACCCGGCGCACTGCCGTCTCCAGCGGAATCTGCCCGGAAATCAGCTCGGATAATCCATTTTCAGATCGCGTGCCCACCGCGTGGTGCAGCGTGCCGCGGCGCATGTCCGCGTCGATCAGCAGCACGCGCTGACCCGCTTGGGCGATGGTCACGGCAAGGTTGGCGCAAACGAAGGTCTTGCCGACGCCCGGGCTGGGCGCCGCGATCATCAGCACGTTGTTCTTGGTCTTGAAGCGCGCGAAATGCAGGCTGGTGCGCAGGCTGCGGAGCGCCTCCATCGCCAAGTCGGTCGGCGCGTTCAGGGCTAGCAGGCGCTGGCGGCCACGGCGGTTGCGACCCGTACGCAGGGAGATCGCGCGCCCCTTCTCGCTGAACGGGATCGAGGCATAGACCGGCAAGCCGAGGAGCTCGATATCTGCCGGATCCTCCACGCCGCGCCTGAGCAACTGCCGGAACAGCACGAAACTGACCATCAGCAGCGCGCCGAGCAAGGTGCCGCCGGCGACGACGGGCAGACGTTGCGGACTCGACGGGCTGGACACGTTGACCTCCGCCGGATCGACCACGCGTGCATAGCCGACCGCGCTGGCGCGCGCGATGTCGAGTTGCTGCGCCTGGTCGAGCAGGTTGGCATAGGTGCGATTGGTCACTTCGACGTCGCGGGTCAGCCGGAACAGGCCCTGTTGGGTATCTGGCAGTTGCGTAATGCGGCCTTGCAGGGCTCCTTTCTCGCGTTGGAACCCGCCGATCTGCTGCAGGAGCGCGCGATAGGTGGGGTGCTCGGTCGTGAAGCGCGCGCCGATATCCGCCTGCTGGATGCGCAGCTGCTGGATGCTATTGTCCAGCGCGATGGTCTGGTCGAGCAGTGCCCTGTTCTGCAACGCGACATCCATCGTCTGCGTGCGCGTCTGGAAGACATTCAATTCCGCCTGCGCCTTCGCCAGTTCGTCGCGCACCTTCGGCAGCTGTTCATTGACGAATTCCAGGCGCTTGCCCGCTTCGGCGGAGTTCCGCGCCACGTTCTGGCTAACATAGGTTCTGCTGATTTGCTCGAGCACCTGCTTGGCCAGCAGCGGATCCGCATTCGCATAGCGCAGGGTGATCATTCCCGAATCCCTGCCCTGCTCGACCGCACTGATGTCCTGCTTGAGCTGGTCGATGATGGCCAGCGTGTTGAGTCGCTTGATCTCGAAGCGCATGCCGGGATTGGCATGCAGCGACTCCAGCAACGCGGTGACGCCGCGACCGGTGGCGGCCCGTCCCACAGTTCCGTTCACCAGCGCGACGCCTTCGCCGTCGAAGAGCGTATAGCGACCGCGCTCGCCGGCGACCAGTTGCAGCGGCATGCCGACCAGGTCGTCGGGTACGTCGAGGCGGGCGATCTTCAGTTGCTCGCCGCCCCAGCCGTAACGCGACAGCCCAAACCACGGCGATGCCACCGCGCCCGGCCGTTCTGGGCGGTAGTTGCGCGCGACGAAGTCGCCGATCAATGGGAAGCGTGCCGGCTTGGTCTGGATGTCGAGGTCAAGGGTCTGCAAGGCCTCGCCCAGCACATGGCGCGAGGTCAGCAACTGGATCTCGGTCGTCGCCGGGGAGTCGTTCGCAACGGGTGCTTGCGTGGCCGAATCGATAGTCAGGCCCGGCACGGTCGGCGTCCGCCGCTCGATTTGCAGGACGGCATTGGCCTCGTATTCCGGCGTAGCCAGCATGACGTACAGCACGCTCGCGACGAAGAACAGGGCGGTGCCGAACAGGAGCAGTCGTTTGTAGTCGCCCAGCGTACCTAGCAAGGTGCGCACGTCGACATCCTCGTCCCGCATGGGCGGGGTATGGATCTGCGGCGCCATCCTGTTTGTCAGATACGTGCTCATGTTCGTCACCTAGAGAGAGAAGATGGACAGCGCCGGAAATACCCCTATCGCCGGGTTGGAAACGTGGTACGCGACATTCCGTTTCGTGCGAGCACGATGCGGCCACAAACGGGGCCGAACGCGTCGCAACCTCATGACGCCTCCCGGATGCTTTCCGTAGCGGGAATCACCTGCAACGTTGGCGCTGGCCGCTCGCTCGCGGGGATCGTCATCAGCGGCCGCAGGTTCGCCAGCGCTTCGATGATGCGAAGGCAGGCACCGTCGTCACCGCCGCTGCAAGCCTGGCATAGGGCCTCGTAGGCGGCCCTATCGGCAAGCAGTTCGAGGGCACCGGTGGCGATTGCCCGTTCATCGATCCCGACCTGCCTCACGTTGCCGGTATCGATGGCTCCGTGCAACTCGACGTCTCGTTGCATGAGCAACACCGGCTTTCCGAGCGACGCCGCCTCGACCGCCATGTCGTCTGAAGCGGCGAGGATCAGGTAGGCCTGATTCAGCAAATAGGCAAAGCCCAGATAATCCGTCAGCGCGATCAGGTGGATGTTCGGGCACACATGCATCAGGTCCCCGCCGTGAGCCTCGCCGAGTTGGTCGACGACACAGACGATGTCGACATCCGGACGCTGCATCGCCACCCGCCGAAGCGCGCGGCGGACGGCTTCGAAATCGTCGTCCAGCCCTGTGCAGTTGGCGACCAGCAGCAGCGGGCTGTCCGTGCGCAGGAAGGCAAAGCCCAGCGCCAGGTCGCTCTTCAATGCGACATCGTGCTCGATGCGCTCCTCCGCCGTACGCAGGGTTCCGATGGTGGTGTTGCCGGTGACCATGATCCGCTCGGGGGGTACGCCTTCGGCGATCAGGGACTCGCTGCCCGATTGGGTCGGCGTGAAGTGCAGCGATGCCAGCGTGCAGGTGATCCTGCGGCAGGCTTCGTCCGGCAAATGCGCGGAGGGGTGTTCGGCCGACAAACCGGATTCCACGCACACCACCGGGATCTGCTGGTAGAAGGCCGCCAAGGTGGTGGCAAGCGTCGTGGATGCATCGCTGGAAACGAGCACCACGTCGGGTTCGAATTCGCTCAACACGCGCCTCATGCCACCAAAGGCGGCCGAGGAGATGTCGGCCAGACCTCCGCCCGACTCCGGGATATCGAGGTGGACGTCCGGCCGGATATCGAAAAGGTGGAGCACCTGCTCTGGCGCCTGGTCGGTCGGCGTGGCAACGCACACTTTCGCTTCGAAACGGGCATCCATGGCCAGCTGCCGCACGATCGGGCCGATCTGGAGGGCGTCGGGAGACACCCCCATCACGCACAGCGTCTTCAGGACCCCGCCGGGTTGCGCATGCGCCGCTGCCGATGGTTCCACAACCCTCGCCAGTCTTTCCGCCTGCGGGATCGCGGCCGCTTCGACGTCCCGTTTCCCGAGCGAACGCTGCACGGCGCGCAGCCATTCCAGCACGGCGTCGAAGCGCAGCAAGTAAGCCACGAGGACGGCGACGAAGACGGCTACGCTCAGCATCGCGGGCGCATCACGCAACGCGTAGCCCGACATGACCAGCAAGCCACTTGCGGCGACGATCATGGACAGGGCGATGCGCGGAGAGTAGCCGGCATCCAGCAGCAGATGGTGAAGGTGTTGCCGATCCGGCCTGAACGGAGAAAGGCCCTTGCGCGCACGCCGATACATGACCGCCAGCGTATCCATGACCGGCAACGCCACGCACCACAGCGCATCGACCGGAGCCAGCCGCGCGATACCGTCATGGCTCAGGAAAATCAGGCTCCACGCCAGCAGGAAGCCGATCAGCGTGCTGCCGGCATCGCCCATGAACACCTTGCGCCCATCTGGCCAGCCGAGGTTGACGCACAAGTAGGGAATCAGCGAGGCGAACAGAATCTGCAGCAACAGCACGACGCTCAGCATCGGCAAGCTGGCGTTGCCGCAGAAAAACAGGATGGCGGCGATGCTGACCATCGCCAGGCTTGCGGCGAGTCCGTCGATCCCGTCGAGTAGGTTGAAAGCATTCATCAGCCCGATCACCGCGATGATGGTGATCGGCACGCCGAGAACGCCGACGCGCAGTTCATACCCTCCAAGGAGCAGGCCGGAATGATCGAAGTAGACGCCCGTCGCGGCGATGACCAGGAATGCGGCGCAGGCCTGGATGATCAGGCGCGACTTCACGCTCAGCCCGTAAAGGTCGTCCACCACGCCGGTCATGACGATCAGTGTGCAGGGTACGAGCAGGCTTGCCACGAGGCGGTCGACATAACCGAGATAGATCAGCCCGACGACGGTACCGAAGAAGAAGCACAAACCGCCCACCAGCGGCACGCGACCGCGGTGGTACTTGCGCTCGCCCGGCTTGTCCACGAGCCCGAACCGACGAGCCAGCGGGCGCATCGAGAAAATTGCAAACAGTGTGACCGCCAGCGCGATGGCGCTGGCGGCCACCAACTTTGCATTGTCCATCGAGGTCTACATCTCGGCCACGGGGGAGTGGAAATGCCGATTTCCGCATAGCGCCTGCACGCAATGCGACCTCTCCCGAGACTAGGGCGGTCCTTCCTTCTACTCACGCAGCGACCGGGAAAGCAATGCGAGGCTAGTCGAAGGAAGCTGACGGAACGATGAAATTCCCCCTCTAATTGAGTGAACAACCCGATGTTTTGGGCTACTTCACGCCGCATGCGCATTGGTGAACGAGCTTGCTGCCATCGATCTGCAACATTGGCATCAAAGATGCGAGCGCCAGCTGTCGACGGCCTCGTCGATCATCCGGTAAGCCTGTTCGAAGGCCTGCCGCTGCCGTCCGTAGGGATCCGCGATCTCGATATCCCCCTGCCATTTCCCCAGCAGGAACGTCTTGCCGCGTGCATGCGGGACCAGGGCGTGGATGGCGGACAGGTGCCGTCTGTCCATCGCCAGCACCACGTCGGCCGCGCTGATCAGTGACACGTCCACCTGCCTTGCGACATGGGATTTCGCGGAAAGGCCATGCTCGGCCAGCACGGACTCGGCCAGCGGATCGACCGGGCTTCCCGCCAGCGCCGCCAGTCCCGCCGACTCCACGGCCACGCCATTGCCGCCGAGACGATGGCGCAATGCGCTCTCCGCCATCGGGCTGCGGCAGATATTGCCCACGCAGACGATCAGGACACGGTTGATCATCGTGCAAGTCTAATCGCTGGCCTCTGTCGCGCGCTCTTGAGCGTGCTCCGTCTGATCTTCGGCGGGAAGGAAAAAGGCCCGCCGAGGGCGGGCCTTAGGAAGATCCCCGAGGAGTGCAGTCAGGCCGCATTGCGGTGGCCGTAGAAACCTCGACATGGTGCCGGAAATAGGAATCGAACCTACGACCTACGCATTACGAATGCGCCGCTCTACCAACTGAGCTATTCCGGCATGGGGCGTGAATTGTAGGTTTGGGGCCGGTTGCGGTCAAACGAAGCGGCAGCGGCTCAATCGACCCGCCAGTCGACCCCGCTCAGTCGACCCCGCTCAGTCGACAAGCTGCACGCGCAATTCCTTCGGTAGCGCGAAGACCATGTCCTCGGGCTTGCCGTCGAGCTCGCGCACGCCGCGGGCGCCCAGTTCGCGGAGGCGTTCGAGTACGCCGTGGACGAGGATATCCGGTGCCGACGCGCCGGCGGTCACGCCGATATGGCGCCGGCCGAGCACCCAGGCCGGATCGATCTCGGCGGCGCCGTCGATCAGGTAGGCCTCGACGCCGTCGCGCTCTGCCAGTTCGCGCAGGCGGTTTGAGTTGGAACTGTTGGGCGATCCGACCACGAGCACGAGGTCGCATTCGCGCGCGAGTTCGCGCACGGCATCCTGGCGGTTCTGGGTGGCGTAGCAGATGTCGTCGTTGCGCGGGCCCAGCATCTCGGGAAAACGTGCGCGCAGGGCATCGATGATGTTGCGCGTATCGTCCACGGACAGCGTGGTCTGCGTGGTGTAGGCGAGATTGCTCGCTTGGCCGACCTCCAGGTGGGCGACATCCTCGAGATCCTCGACCAGATAGATCCGCCCGCTACCCGCCTCGGCTTCCCACTGCCCCATCGTGCCCTCGACCTCGGGATGGCCGGCGTGGCCGATCAGCACCACGTCACGTCCGGCGCGGCAGTGGCGCGCGACTTCCAGATGCACTTTCGTCACCAGCGGGCAGGTCGCGTCGAACACCTTCAGGGCACGGCGCGCGGCCTCGGTGCGTACCGCTTGCGAGACGCCATGGGCGCTGAAGATCACGGTCGCGCCGTCGGGAACCTCGTCGAGTTCCTCGACGAAGACGGCGCCGCGCTGCCTGAGGTCTTCGACCACGAACCGGTTGTGCACGACTTCATGCCGTACGTAGATCGGCGCGCCCAGCGTTTCCAGCGCGCGCTTGACGATCTCTATGGCGCGATCGACGCCTGCGCAGAAGCCACGGGGGTTGGCGAGGACGATGTCCATGCCGCCGATTATCCTCCCTTCCCGGTGACAGCGTGCTGCTTGCGGCGGCCATCGAACAGGCCGAACAACGCGATGCCGACGGCGCCGGCGACGATCGCCGAATCGGCGATGTTGAACGCGGGCCAGTAGTGGTCGCGCCAATGCCACTGGATGAAATCGACGACGTGGCCGTGCATGAAGCGATCGATCACGTTGCCGATCGCGCCGCCGATCACCAGCGCGAACGGCAATGCGCTACGCCAGTCGCGGCGCGGCGTGCGCGACAACCAGAACGCCAGCAACGTGCTGATGCCGACCGCCAGCGCTGCGAACACGAACTTCTGCCAGCCGCCGGCATCGGCGAGGAAACTGAAGGCCGCACCGGTGTTGTAGGTGCGGTACCAGTTCCAGAAGCCGTCGATCACCGGGATCTGTTGGAATTCGGGCAGGCTGGTCAGCACCCACCACTTGCTGAGCTGGTCCAGCACGATGACCAGCGCGGACAGCGCCAGCCACGACAAGGCGTTGGGCTTCACGGCCGCCATCAGAACCACCTCCGGTCTTCGCCCGGGCCTTCGATGTTCGACACGCAGCGGGTGCAGATATCCGGGTGTTCGGGATCCGTGCCGACGTCCGCCCGATGGTGCCAGCAACGCACGCACTTCACCTTGCTGCTCGCGGCTGCTTCGACGAGCACCTGCTGCGCGGCGTCGTCGGCAAGCACGGCGACGTCGCCGCTGATCAGCAGAAAGCGCAATTCCTCGGCCAGCGGTGCCAGCCAGTTCTGGTCGGATACGCCGCAACGCAGGCTGATCTCCGCATCCAGCGCCGCGCCGATCTCGCCGCTTGCGCGCATCGGTTCCAGCACCTTGGCCACCTGGTCGCGCAGCGCCAGCAGGCGCTCGAACTGCTCCGTAGTCAACGCGGCATCGTCCGGCAGCGCCGCCAGGCCGTCGTACCAGGTGGCGAACAGCACGTTGTCCACGCGCGCGCCATGCTCCAGCGTCGCCGGCAGAAAGCGCCACATCTCGTCGGCGGTGAAACTCAGGATCGGCGCGATCCAGCGCGCGAACGCCTCGGCGATGCGGAACATCGCGCTCTGCGCCGAACGCCGGCCGGGCGAATCCTCCGCCATCGTGTACAGGCGATCCTTGGTGACGTCGAGATACAGCGAACCGAGATCGACGCTGCAGAAATTCGACAAGGCCTGCATGATCTCGGCGAAATCGTAGCGCTCGTAGGCCGCGACGATCTGCGTCTGCAGCGCATGCGCGCGACCGACGATCCAGCGGTCGAGCAGCACCGAATCCTCCAGCGCGACCATGTGCCGCGACGGATCGAACCCGTGCAGGTTGCCGAGCAGGAAGCGCGCGGTGTTGCGAATGCGCCGGTAGGCATCGCCGCTACGCTTGAGGATCTCGTCGGACACCGACATCTCGTTGCGATAGTCGGCCGATGCCACCCACAGACGCAATACGTCGGCGCCCATCGCATCCATCACCTGCTGCGGCGCGATCACGTTGCCGAGCGACTTCGACTTCTTGCGGCCGTTGGCGTCGACGGTGAAGCCGTGCGTGAGGACCTGCTTGTAGGGCGCGACGCCATCGATGGCGACACCGGT
>JACMKK010000011.1 GCA_014380115.1 Luteimonas sp.
GCCGCCGCCGCCGTGAAGCGCCAGGCGCGCCGCAGCTCGCGCGACGTCACCAAGCGCCAGCGCCTGTACTGAGCCGCGCATAGCGTCGAAAAGCCGGCACGCGCGAGCGTCGCCGGCTTTTTGTGTTTTTAGGCCAAACCAAAACCGCCCGGAGATCCCCATGAGCCTCAAGCAACGCCTCACCGACGACATGAAGGCCGCGATGAAGTCCGGCGACAAGCACTCGCTCGGCGTGATCCGGCTGATCAATGCCGCGATCAAGCAGCGTGAAGTCGACGAGCGCATCGAGCTCGACGACACCGCGGTGATCGCCATCCTCGACAAGATGATCAAGCAGCGCCGGGATTCGGTGACCCAGTACACGGCCGGCGCGCGCGAGGACCTCGCCGCGATCGAGCGCGAGGAGATCGTCGTGATCGAACGCTACGTGCCGGCCAAGATGGACGAGGCCGGGATCACGGCCGCGATCGATGCCGCCATCGCCGAAACGGGGGCCGCTGGCCCGGCCGACATGGGCAAGCTGATGGCCGTGCTCAAGCCGAAACTCGCCGGACAGGCGGACATGGGTCAGGTGTCGACGCTGGTAAAACAGCGTCTCGCCGGTTGAGCATGGCCGACCGCGACATCGCCACGTCTCTGCCGCGACAAGCGGGACAACGCATCGTCCGCGGGACGTTCATCGCACGGGTGCGAAGATTCTGGCAACCGCTGCAGCCGCGCCCTCGCGCCTGACGATGTCATCCCAATACAACGACCGCATCAAACAACACCTGCAACGCGTGCAGGAAAGCCTGCCCGTCGCGCTGGGTCGCCGTTTCGTCGAAACCAACCTGCTGACCCACGCGGCGTCGCTGTCGTTCTACGCGCTGCTGTCGATGGCGCCGCTGCTGATCCTGCTGTTGTGGATCACCGCCTCGTTGTATCCCTCGGCCCAGCAGGCGCTGCTGCAGCAGATCGGTGCCCTGGCCGGACCGGATGCCGGCAAGGTCGCCGATACCGTGATCGCCAATGCCACGCAGCAGCCCGATGTCGGATCGCTCGCCGGCCTGTGGAGCACGCTGTTGCTGTTCCTGGGCGCGACGGCCGTGTTCGCGCAGCTGCAGGCCGCACTCAACCTGATCTTCCGCACCGAGACCGAACGCCTGGTCAGCGTGGCAGGCTGGATCCGCAAGCGCGTGTTCTCGTTCGGCGTGGTGTTCGCGCTCGGCTTCCTGCTGCTGGTGTCGATGACGCTGACCACGGCCTTGCAGCTGTGGTTCGCCAACGTGCCGTCGATCCTGCCGACGCTAGGCAGCCTGGCGGCGTGGGCGATCTACTCGGTCGCGTTTGCGTTCCTGTACCACTACCTGCCCGATCGCCGCGTGCGCTGGCGGCAGGCGCTGCTCGGTGGTGCGATCACGGCGGCGCTGTTTGCCGGTGGCCGCTATCTGATCGGCCTGTATCTCGCCGAGGCCGCGCCGGGCAGCGCCTATGGCTCGATGGGCACGCTGGTGCTGCTGCTGGTATGGATGTACTACGCCGCCGC
>JACMKK010000199.1 GCA_014380115.1 Luteimonas sp.
CCACCAGCAGGCCGCGCGGCGCAGCATCGCATCGCGCAGGATCCGCTGCGCCTCGGCGTTGCCCGGATGCAGCTTGGCCGGCAGGTTGTCCGCATCCAGGCGCCGGGTCAGCACCGCGCGGTGGCCGGCGATCACCGGAACACCCAGGCGCCCGGCGCGCTGCTGTACCAGCAGGTCGCTGACCCTGGGCCTGGGCGGCGGCAGCAGGACGCCGGGCGGGGAATCGGGCGTGTTCTCCAGGCCGTCGTTGTTGCCGTACACGCCGATCAGCATCTCGACCTTGTCGTAGTACGGCGCCACATCGTCGTAGTCGATCGGCCAGTCGAAGCCCAGGCCGTCGCGGCTGTAGGGCTTGAAGTCGTAGGGACCGTTGCGCAGCGAGATCCGGCCCCAGTGGTTGGTGCGGCCGCCGAGCATGCGCGCGCGCCACCAGTCGAATCGGCCCGCATCGTCCTGCCGCGCGTTGACATAGGGTTCGCCGGGCACCTGCCAGCCGCCGTCGACGGTGGCGTCGTAGAAACCGAAATTCTTGTCCGGAGTAACCGCATCGCGCAGCGGCGCCTGTTCCGGGGTCTGGAACATCGGCGTTTCGGTGGCCGGCGTGTAGTTGCGGCCGGCCTCGAGCATCAACACCCTGGCGCCTTCCATGCACAGCGTGTACGCGGTCTGCCCCCCGGCCGCGCCGGAGCCCACCACGATCACGTCATACGCCTGTTTGATGGCTCCTGCGATCAGGAAGGGCACGGCATGGCCTTTCGAGCCCGCGAATTGTGCGAGGACATGGCCGGACCTTGGATCATGCGCATAGGCTTGCCTCGTCCGTGCGTCACACTTTCAGGCGACTCAGGTAGTCGAAACTCAGCTTCGCGCTTTCCAGCGGCGGCCGCTCAAAATTTTCCTGCTCCACGAAGTAATGGCCAATCCGCTCCGGATCCATGGCGGCGAACAGCTTCGGCCAGTCCACCCGGCCGTTGCCGACCTCGGTGGTCTGCGCATCCACGCGATCGACAACCGCCCTGGCGTCCTTGCGCACGTCCTTGATGTGCAAGGACGAAATCCGATCCGCGTGGCGGGTGAGAAGCCGAAGCGGATCGGCGCCTGCGGCCACGACCCAGCCGATGTCGAGCTGCATCGTCACCAGCTTCGCATCGGTCAGCCGCAACAGCTCGTCATAAGCCACTACGCCGTTGTACGAGCGGAACTCCATGTTGTGGTTGTGGTACCCGCAGGTGATGCCCGCCTTGTGCGTGAGCTCGCCTATCCGGTTGAGCTGTTCGGCATTCCATTTCCAGTCGTCCAGGGTCATGCCGGCCGCGAGCGCAGCGCCGTCCTCGAAACGCGAATCCGCCGCCGACGGAAACGAGATCACGATGTACCGCGCACCGATCGCCTCTGCGTAGTCGATGCGCTGCTGCAGGTCCTTCTGCGCATCGACCATGCCGCAGTGCATGCTGGGAGCGGTCAGGCCGTAGTCCTGAAGCATGGCCCGTACTTCGGCGGCGGGCTGCTTCGGCATGCCTGCGAACTCGACTTCTCCGTATCCGATCGCGCTGACCGCCTTCAAGGCAGCCGGGAGGTCCTTTGCGACATCGTCCCGGATCGTCCACAACTGCAGCCCTACCGGCTTGTTCAGGGGTCCGAGACGCGGTTTCGCGGCAAACGCATCGAGGGAGGTCATCGCGACCAGCGCAAGTGAGCCGCGTTGGAGAAAGACACGCCGAGTCCACATGGTGTTCCCTCGCTGCCCTGGGGAAATATCGGACTGGAATCCGACGATGATGTTGCACCGCGACAACGCACTGCGTCACAAATTGTTCGACGATCGCAGTATCAAGGCGTTTCGATGTTACCGGCTTTTCGCGGTAGAGTCCTGATCGAACGGGCTCGAGGAAGCGTAGGTATGGCCGTCGACAATCGTTCCTTTGACGCCATCGTGGTCGGTACCGGCATCAGCGGTGGATGGGCCGCGAAAGAGCTGACCGAGAAGGGGCTGAAGACCTTGGTGCTGGATCGCGGGCGCATGGTGAAGCATGGCGAGTACCCCACCGCGACCAAGCAGCTCTGGGAGGTGCCCTATGCCGGCCGGCCCACGCAAGCGGATCTCCAGGAGCAGGCGGTCGCGGCACGCGCCGGCGTGCTCTCGCAAGCGACCAAGCACTGGTTCGTCAACGATATCGATCATCCCTATACCGAGAAGAAACCTTTCGGCTGGGTGCGCGGCTATCACGTCGGTGGCCGTTCCATCATGTGGGGAAGGCAGTCGTACCGCTGGAGCCCGATGGACTTCGAGGCGAATGCGAAAGACGGCGTCGGCGTGGACTGGCCCATTCGCTACGAGGATCTGGCGCCGTGGTACGACCGCGTGGAGAGTTTCATCGGCGTGAGCGGCCAGGCGGAAGGCTTCGAGCAATTGCCGGACGGCAAATTCCTGCCGCCCATGGCGTTGAATTGCGTCGAGCTGCACCTGAAGCAGGCGCTTGCCGACAAACTGGGGCGCGCGCTCACCATCGGCAGGACCGCGAATCTCACCGCGCCTCTCGCGCACAGTCCCCAGCGCGGCACGTGCCAGTATCGAAATCTGTGCAGTCGCGGCTGTCCGTTCGGGGCCTACTTCAGCAGCAACTCCAGCACGCTTCCTGCGGCGGAGAACACCGGAAACATGACGCTGCGGCCCAATTCGATCGTCTATGAGCTCATCTATGACGACAAGCAGGACAGGGCGAGCGGCGTGCGCGTGCTCGATGCGGAAACGAACGAGCAACTGGAGTTTCACGCCAAGGTGATCTTCCTGTGCGCGTCCACGTTCGGTTCCACGCACATCCTGATGAATTCCGTCACCAGCAGGTTTCCGAACGGTTTCGGCAACGACAGCGGCGAGCTCGGCTGCAACATCATGGATCATCACCTGGGCATCGGCGCCTCGGCGCACGTCGAGGGCTTCGATGATCAGTACTACAGTGGCCAGCGCCCCAACGGCATCTACATTCCGCGCTTCGTCAATATCGGCAAGGACAAGCGCCAGTACCTGCGCGGCTTCGGCTACCAGGGCGGTGCCGGGCGTTCGGGATGGACCCGGCTCCTCGACGAATCCACGCTGGGCGCGGATCTGAAGACGAAGGCCGCAGCACCCGGGCCGTGGGGCGTGGGCCTGGGCGGGTTCGGCGAGACCCTGCCATATCACGAAAATCACGTCACGCTCGATCGCACGCGCAAGGACAAGCATGGCCTTCCCGTGCTCGCCTTCGATGCGCAGATGCGCGAGAACGAACTGAAGATGCGCCAGGACATGGCGGCCGAGGCAGCCACGATGCTGGAGGCCGCGGGGTTCAAGCATGTCCGCGCCCGCGATGATGGCGACGTGTTGGGCATGGGCATCCACGAGATGGGCACCGCGCGCATGGGCCGGGATCCGAAAACGTCCGTGCTCAATGCCTGGAACCAGGTGCATGCCTGCAAGAACGTGTATGTCACCGATGGGTCGTGCATGACATCCTCGGCGTGCCAGAACCCGTCGCTTACCTACATGGCCTTGACCGCGCGCGCCGCCGATCACGCCGTCCAGGAACTGAAGCGGGGGAACCTATGAAGACCGCCATGAGCCGCCGCGATGCGATACGTCACGTTGCCTTGCTCATGGGAGGCGCCGTTTCGGCGCCGGCCATTCTTGGCTTGCTCAGTGGCTGCTCGGCCGAGCCAGACGCAGACGTAGATCCAAATGCAGAATGGAAGCCGAAGTTCCTCACGCAGGCGCAGGGCGCGCTGGTGGCAGAAGTCGCGGAGATCATGATTCCCCGCACGGATACACCGGGAGCAAGGGATGTCGGCATCCCGGCCTTCATCGACACGATGTTGAAAGACGCTTATTCGAAGGACGAGCGGGAGCGCTTTGTCGCGGGGCTCGCGGACTTCGAAGCCCAGGCGCAGAGCGAACACGCGCGCGCCTTCCTCAAGCTGGAACCGGCGCTGCGTGCGGCGATGGTGAAAAAGGTGCATGACCCGGCCGTCGAGGCGGAGAGGCAGTCGACCCTTTCCCTCGACGAGCGGCACCGTCCTTTCATCCTCACGATGAAAGAGCTCACCTTGCTCGGCTACTTCACCTCGGAACCCGGTGCCACGCAGGTATTGCAGTACCGCCCGGTTCCCGGTGCGTATCACGCGTGCGTTCCGCTGCAGCAGGCGGGGAATGGCAAGACGTGGGCCACGGAGACTAGCTACCGATTCTGATTCGCCCCGGGCAGCAGCAGCGGCCAGCAGCAGCCTCACATGACAACAGGACTGATGCATGAAGCCGCATTCCAGACTCATCGCGCGATCCGGCGGCTGCATTCTCCTTTTCGCCGCACTGTTCGCAGGTGGCGCCGCGGCGGACACCTCTGCCGGCAAGGAAGAATGGATAACGCTGTTCAACGGCCGTGATCTCGGCGGGTGGACGCCGAAGATCACGGGGCACGCGCTCGGAGACAACTTCGGGAACACATTCCGTGTCGAAGACGGACTGCTCAAGGTGCGCTACGACCAGTACAAGTCCTTCGACAAGAAGTTCGGGCACCTCTTCTACAAGGATTCGTTTTCCTACTATCGCCTGGTGGTGGAATACCGCTTCGTCGGTGAGCAGGCGCCGGAGGGGCCCGGGAGCTGGGCCTTGCGCAACAGCGGCGCGATGCTGCATTCGCCGCATCCGCGCACGATGGGGCGCGATCAGGACTTCCCCATTTCCGTCGAGGTGCAGTTTCTCGGTGGATTGGGCGACGGCAAGGCGCGCTCGACGATGAACCTGTGCACGCCGGGAACGGATGTGGTCTATGAGGGTTCGATCTATCCCGAGCATTGCCTCAGTTCCGCTTCGAAGACCTTTGACGGCGATCAATGGGTGCGCGCCGAGATGCTCGTGTTGGGCAGCGGGCAGATCACGCATTTCGTCAATGGCGAGGAAGTGCTCGACTATGCGTTGCCGCAGTTCGGCGGCGGCGCCGTGTCGGATTTCGATCCGGCTGCCAAGCTTGACGGGAAACTGATCGAAGGCGGCTACATCTCGTTGCAGAGCGAGTCGCATCCGATCGACTTCCGCAAGGTGGAGCTGCTCAACCTTGCTGGCTGTATGGACCGCAGCGCGAGCAATTACAAGCGCTACCACGTCAAGTCCGTGCCTGAAAGCTGCGTGTACGCGAAAGGCTCGAAGCCCGCAACGTAGTTCGTGCGATGCACCGGGCAGCCTGCTTGGTGCGGCGACCGGCGGATCTATAGACTCACTCGCAGTTCCGGAAGCGGACCCCGAACATGCCAGGAACATCTCGCAGAAACCTGTTCAAGGCATTCGCTGCAGGCGCGCTCGCATCTCCGTTGTCCATCCTTGCGGCCGCTTCGCCAAGCGCAAGCGGCATGCAGGAAAGACCGCAGTGGAGACGAGGCGTAGAGGGACAACGCACCGCAGATCTTGGCAACGGCACCTATCTCAATCCGATCGTTGCCGGCGACCATCCGGATCCCACCATCCTCAAGGATGGCGACGACTACTACATGACGTTTTCGTCGTTCCATTCGTATCCGGGCCTGGTGATCTGGCACTCGACCGATCTGGTCAACTGGCGCCCCATCGGGCCAGCCCTGCGCAAACCGTTGGGGGCGATCTGGGCGGTGGACCTGTGCAAGCACAATGGCCGCTATTTCATTTATCTGCCGGCAAACCCGAGCGACCAAGGCTGGTCGATCTATGCGCTCTGGGCCGACGACATCAAAGGCCCGTGGAGCGAACCGGTCGACCTTCGGATCGCTGGCTGCATCGATCCGGGCCATGTGGTCGGCGAGGACGGCAAACGCTACCTGTTCGTCAATGGCATACGGCGGATACGCCTTGCCGACGACGGACTGGCGACCGATGGCTCGCTGGAGCCTGCCTACAGCCCATGGCGTTATCCCGAGGACTGGATCACCGAGAACTTCGCTCCCGAGGGGCCCAAACTCCTGCGCCACAACGGCTGGTTCTACCTGATCACGGCGGTAGGCGGCACGGCTGGTCCGGTCACGGGCCACATGGTCATCGCTGCCAGATCCAGATCGATCCACGGGCCCTGGGAGCACTGCCCCCGCAACCCGCTGGTGCGCACGCAGTCGGCGGACGAGCCGTGGTGGTCGCGTGGTCACGCCTCGCTCGTCGAGGGGCCGGCCGGCGACTGGTGGATGGTGTACCACGGTTACGAGAACGGCTTCCGCACGCTCGGCCGGCAGACGCTGCTGGAGCCTATTGAATGGACCGATGATGGCTGGTTCCGGGCATTGGGCGGCGACCTGTCGCGCCCGATACGAAAGCCGGCAGGCGGTCGCGCCGGACCCGCAGGCTTCGTCCTGTCCGACGATTTTTCGAACGACCGGTTCGGCACCCAGTGGTCCTTCCATGATCCGCATCCGGACGAGATGGAACGCGTGGTTCGCACCGCGAATACGCTCCGGCTCTCCGCATCAGGAACCTCCCCCGCCGATAGTCCGCCGTTGACCTGCGGCGTTCCCGACAGGGCGTATCAGGTGGAGGTCACACTGGAACTCTCGAACGATGCCGAGGGCGGGCTGCTGCTGTTCTACAACTACAAGGCATTCGTGGGCGTTGGCTTCACTGCCGACACCATCAAGACCTTCCAGTACGCAGAGGAACTTGTCTGGGCACGCGTGCCACGGCCGACGCGGCGCGTGCGCGTGCGGCTGACCAACGTGGACAACGTGGTGACCTTCCGTTACTCCCACGACCAAGGACGAACCTGGACGCTGCATCCCACGCGGATGGAGGTCTCGGGGCTCCATCACAATGTGTTCGGCGGTTTCCTGAGCCTGAAGATCGGACTGTATAGCGCGGGCAACGGCAGCGTGCTGATCCGCGACTTCGACTATCGGGCGGTCTAGGTTCTGGGGCTTGGTGCACTCGTTGAGTCCGTGACCTCCGTCCGGCGTCCGCCATCGGCCAAAAGCGTCTATCCCACGGCAAGCACATGCAAGAGCGACGCTGCCCCTATTCGTATATGGAATAGCCGGCGTTCAATACTTCATTTGTCGTAGATCGCCGGTCAGGTGAAGCTCGGCGCAGACATCGCGACTTCTTTTCCAGTCGATCCAGACGCTTGCCGCGATGCTGTCCTATTGCTGTCCCGTCAGCACGTGCTGGCGGCCGGAGTGCTTGAGCATCTGAAGACAAACAGGGCACCAGAATGAACCGATTTGTACTGGCGTTGGTCGCCTGCATCGCCACGCTGCCGGCATGGGCCGGCGATGCGATGTTCACTGAAGTCCGCTATGCGGGCGATGACGGCGGTCCTGCCGTCGGATCAACGCAGTACCGCAACCCGGTCGTTGCCGGCTTCTATCCGGATCCTTCGGCGATCCGGGTAGGGGACGACTTCTACCTGGTCACCTCCACCTTCGGTTACTTCCCAGGCCTGCCGATCTTCCACAGTCGCGATCTGGTGTCATGGCGCCAGATCGGCAATGCCATCGACCGCCCCAGTCAGGTCAACTACGGCAACGACGAACTGACGCGCGGCCTGTTCGCCGCGTCGATCAGCCATCACGACGGTACGTTCTACATCGCCAACACCTGCTTCTACTGCGATGGCGGCAACTTCATCGTCACTGCGAAGGATCCGGGCGGTCCATGGTCCGATCCGATCTGGCTGAAGTTCGAGGGCATCGACCCCTCGCTGTTCTTCGACGACGACGGCTCCGCCTGGATGGTCAACAACGGCATCCCCGAAGGCAAGATGCGCTACGACGGGCATCGCGCGATCTGGCTGCAGCAGTTCGACGCCGCCGCGAAGAAACTCGTCGGGCCCCGCAAAGTGCTGGTCGATGGCGGCGCGGACCCGGCCAGCAAGCCCGAGCACATCGAAGGCCCGCACCTGTTCAAACGCGATGCGTACTACTACCTGACCGCCGCGGAAGGCGGCACCGGCGAACAGCACGCGCAAATGATCTGGCGCAGCCGGCAGATCACGGGTCCCTACGAAGCCTGGTCAGGCAATCCTGTGCTGACGCAGCGCGACCTGGATCCGGCGCGCGCCTATCCCATCACCTCCACCGGACACGCGCAATTCGTCGAACTGAAGGACGGTTCGTGGTGGGCCGTGTTCCTCGCTACGCGGCCTTACCGCGGAAACCAGTACAACCTCGGGCGCGAGACCTTCCTATTGCCGGTCACCTGGCGCGACGGCTGGCCGGTGATCCTGCCGCGCGGCGAACGTGTCCCGGTGGTGCTGGAGCGGCCCGCATTGCCACGCGACCCGCAGCCGGTGCCGACCAGCGGCCCCTTCGAGTGGACCGAACGCTTCACCGCCGACAAGTTGCCTCCGCAGTGGATGACGATCCATCCACCCAGGCGGGCCTGGTTCGCTACCGGATCCGATGGCCTTCGGCTCACGCCGTCGTCCACGCCGCTAGGCGGAACTGGCAGCGGTGGGCAGCCGGCCTACCTCGCGCACCGCCTGCAACACCATCGCGCGACGCTGACCGCAACGCTTGCACCCTACCAACCGGCTCCGGGCGAACTGGTCGGGCTGGCGCTGTTCCAGAACGAAAGCCATCACTACATCATCGGTGTGGAACGCAGTGAGCACGGCGCAGCGGTGGCGCTCTACCGACGAGCGAGCAAGGACGACCCTGCGACTGGGAAACGACAGGCACGCATCGACCTGCCCTCGTCCGACCAGCCGGTGTCATTGCGCTTGCAACTAGATGGCGCACGCCTGGATGTCTTCTACGCGGTGGAACCCGGGCAATGGAAACCGGTGGCGTCCGGACTGGATGCCAGCCTGCTGAGTACCGACGTTGCCGGCGGCTTCATCGGCGCCACTTTCGGTCCCTATGCATTCCGCCCATGATCGGGACTCGAACGACCGCTTAGGGTCGACAGCAATCATCCAGGATCCGGCCCAGCGATGTCTGGAGTCGCTCAAGGCGCGCCAGGCAGACTAGGTGCATGGACCGCGGCCCATTCGTGGCAAGCGGCGACGCTCTTCTGCGCGATCTACGTTGCGGTGACGGCGCTCTCGTTACCCGGCACCGCGGTGCTGACCCTTGCCGCCGATGCTATTTTCGGTCTTGGTCGCGGCGATGCCACAGCTGCGATCGAACGTGAAGCGCTCAGAGGTACCTCGCTCGATGTAAATACCGCGGACCATTTCATCTTGGGCGCGGCGTCCCCAATCCTCAGCATCGCGCTTGGTGCGAAATGTCTTGGCTTTAGTTGGCCATCCCTGTTTTCGGATGACCGCTTTCCATGTCGCAGAGGTGGTCTTGACGACAGTCGCCATGAGGTTCCGTCCTTCGGCAATGTACCGAAACTGCACCCTTGGCTTTTCTCACAACGCGAGACGCATAGATAAGTGTTGAAAAAAATGGTGGGCCCACCAGGACTCGAACCTGGAACCAAAGGATTATGAGTCCTCTGCTCTAACCATTGAGCTATGGGCCCGCCCGGTGGATTATGGCTGGCCGTACCCGAAACTTGAAACGCCGTGGCGAGCGACGTCCGGCCGGCTCTACGATCTGCCCAAAAAAAAAGCCCCGCGCTGGGCGGGGCTTCATGCGATCACTTGCCAGCAGCGGCTTACTCGATGTCGAGAAAACTGCGCAGCTGCTCGGAGCGGCTCGGATGCCGCAACTTGCGCAAGGCCTTGGCCTCTATCTGGCGGATGCGCTCGCGGGTGACGTCGAACTGCTTGCCGACCTCTTCCAGCGTGTGGTCGGTGTTCATGTCGATGCCGAAGCGCATGCGCAGCACCTTGGCCTCGCGCGGCGTCAAGCCGGCGAGCACGTCGCGCACGGTTTCCGAGAGGTTGATGTTGGTGGTGTTCTCGATCGGGGACTCGACGTTGGTGTCCTCGATGAAATCGCCGAGGTGCGAATCCTCGTCGTCGCCGATCGGCGTCTCCATCGAGATCGGTTCCTTGGCGATCTTCATGACCTTGCGGATCTTGTCCTCGGGCATGTCCATCTCTTTCGCCAACTCTTCCGGCGTCGCTTCGCGACCGAACTGCTGCAGCATCTGCCGCGAGATGCGGTTGAGCTTGTTGATCGTCTCGATCATGTGCACCGGGATGCGGATGGTGCGCGCTTGATCGGCGATCGAGCGGGTGATCGCCTGCCTGATCCACCAGGTGGCATAGGTCGAGAACTTGTAGCCACGGCGATACTCGAATTTGTCCACGGCCTTCATCAGGCCGATGTTGCCTTCCTGGATCAGGTCGAGGAACTGCAGGCCGCGGTTGGTGTATTTCTTGGCGATGGAGATGACCAGGCGCAGGTTGGCCTCGACCATTTCCTTCTTGGCCTTGCGCGCTTTCGCCTCGCCGTAGGCCA
>JACMKK010000012.1 GCA_014380115.1 Luteimonas sp.
AGGCCGGACCGAGCAGGCTGCGCGCGCGCACGATCAGCGCGTCGACATGCGTTTCCTTGTCGCCGCCCTGGCCTTCGTCGGCCGGAATATCGGCGAACACGGTGGCGGTGCCGTGGTGCAACCCGCGCCCGAGTGCAAGGCGCAAATCGCGCGCGATGCCGTGCACATAGTCGCCCTTATAGCCGTTGTCCGGGAACCGGATCGACTCGCCGCCGAGTTCGAGATACCTCAGCCAGACCGAAATCGCGAGGATGTCCATCTGCCGGCCGGCATCGTTGACGTAGTACTCGCGCTGCACCTTGTAGCCGCCGGCTTCGAGCAGGTTCGCGAGCGTCGAGCCGTAGGCGGCGCCGCGACCGTGGCCCACGTGCAACGGGCCGTTCGGGTTGGCTGAAACGAACTCCACCTGGACCGACTCGCGCGAACCCTTCTCGGCGAAGCCGTAGCGATCGTCATCGAGTACGCGTGTGACGACCTGCTGCAGCGTGGCGCTGCTGACGAAGAAGTTCAGGAACCCCGGGCCGGCGATCTCGACCTTCGCCAACGCGGGATGAGCAGGCAGGGCGGAAACGATCAATTCGGCCACATCGCGCGGTTTGCGCGCCAGCGGCTTGGCGAGTTGCAACGCGATATTGCAGGCGAAGTCACCAAACTCCTTCGCGCGCGTCCGTTCGAACCCGATTTCGGGTAGCGACTGCAGCGGGATGCGCCCATCGGCGCGCAGACGCTCGAGCGCATCGCGCACAAGTCCGCTCAGAATTTCTTTCACGGAGTGGATCCGGATAGGGAAAAAGGCCGCGTAGTGTAGTCGCGACACGCAGGCCCAGACAGCGCCGCGTCCGGGCATTCGCCGGGCGCGGTTCAGGAGCGCATCCAGCCTGTGGATAACCTTGTGCATAGAGTCCGCCGGATGGCGTCCCGCCATGTGGAGCAGACTCCCCATAGGACCGCAAGCGGCGCGCTGAAATCTTATGCGAACACAATAAAATCAAATAGTTACAAATCAGTCATGATTTTCGCATGAAGTTCGTGCGGTAAGCCCGCCTGCCTCGGGCGGTCTGTGGGTAAGCCCAGCTGCAACACGACTGAAGCATGACCGTCACCGAGGCGTCACCACGCCGTCCTAGTTTGCCCGGTCTATGCGCAGAACCTGCGCCGCCGACTCTTCTTAGCTGGATACTCCGGATGAACATCCCCTTCCCGCCGCGGCCGAAAGTCGCGTTGCTGCCGTTCTTGATCGCGTCTTTGCTGGCCGCGGGCCCCGGGATCGTGCACGCCACGCCCGTGGCGCCAGCCGCGGATGCCGAGGCTGAGGCCGAATCCTCTGACGAAGTGCCGGCGGAACCGGACGACGCGACTTCGCTGCAAGGCGTCGAGGTCGAAGGCACGCTGACCGAGGGCGCGCAGGACCTGTACACCGACGAGCGCCGCACGACAGCGGCGGTCACCGAGGCGATCAGTGCCGAACAAATTGCGCGCACCGGCGATTCGGACGCGGCGACGACGTTGAAGCGCGTCACCGGCTTGTCGGTCGTCGATGGCAAGTACGTGTTCGTGCGCGGACTCGGCGACCGCTACTCGAGCGTGCTGCTCAATGGCGCGCAGATCCCGAGCCCGGATCCGACCCGCCGCGTGATCCCGCTCGACCTGTTCCCTACCGAGTTGCTTGAAGGCGTCGTGATCCAGAAGTCGTACACCGCCGACATGCCGGGTGAGTTCGGCGGCGGCACCATCCAACTGCGCACTCGCGGCGTTCCGGTCGGCTTCGTCGCAAAACTCGGTCTGGGCTTCGGCTACGACAGCAGCGCGAGCTTCGATGATGGCCTCGGCTACGCCGGTGGAAATCGCGACTGGACCGGGTTTGACGACGGCGCTCGCGAATTGCCGGGAGCGCTCGCTGATGCGTTGGCCGATGGCACGATCCTGCGCCCGCAATCACCGACGAATCCGGGAGGCTTCAGTGCAGCGGAGCTCGAGAGCTTTGGCGAAGCGCTGGCAGCGAAGGGATACGCCGTCGATAGCGACCGCAACATCAAGCCGAACTCGAACCTGAGCGGCGCCCTCGGCAACAGCTTTACGTTCGGCGACGTCAAGGTCGGCGTGCTTGGCGCACTGCGCTACGCCAATTCGACCGACCATTTCGACGAGACACGCAACAGCTTTGGCGTGCTCGGTGACGGCTCGCTGGTGCAGTCGAGCGGGCTCGACCTCAAGCGGACGATCGACAATGTCGAGATGTCGAGCTTCCTGTCGATCGGCGCCGATCTGAACGAAAATCACCGACTGAAGAACACGACCTTGCTGTTGCGCTCGACCGAAGACGAAACCCAGCTCGCCGAAGGCTTCAGTGAAGACCCGGGTGATGTGTCGCGTTTCTACGAACTGACCTGGATCGAGAACGAACTGCTCGCGACCCAGTTTGCCGGCGAGCACCGGTTCCCGGCGGTCCGCGATCTGGCGTTGAATTGGCAACTCACGCTGGCTGAAGCCTCGCGCGAATCGCCGAACACGCGCAACTATCGCTACGACCGCAACAACACGACGAACGCATTCCAGTTTTCGCGTCGTTCCGACAGCAATGCGACGGTCTACGCAGATCTTGAAGACAGCAGCGAGGACTTCAGCTTCGCCTTCAAACTGCCGATGATGTTGAACGACGAGACCTATCTCGATCTGTCCGCCGGCGCCGGCCTGCTGCGCCGCGATCGCGCGTCGGAAATCCGTCGCTTCGAGTTCGGCGGCATCGGTCCGCTCGCGAATGACCCGACGGTGATCGGCGGCGCGACCCCTGATCTCGTCTTCACGCCCGGAACCATCGGCACTGACGGGTTTCAACTGCGCGAAGTGACGCGCGGTACCGACAACTACGATGCCGCCCAGGATCTCGACGCCTTGTTCGTGTCCGGCGATCTGAACTGGAAGAGCGCGTATCGCTTCACGCTCGGATTGCGCCACGAAAGCAACGACCAGCAGGTCAGCACGTTTGCGCTCGGTGGCGTCAACGCGCCGCCGATCGTTGCCGAAATCAATACCGATGACGTCTTGCCGAGCGCCGCTTTCACCTGGCTGTACTCCGACGATGCGCAGTGGCGAGCGAGTTACAGCGAAACCTTGTCGCGGCCGGAGTTTCGCGAGTTGTCCTCGGCACCGTTCACCGATCCACTGCTCGATCTCGAAACGATCGGCAACCCGGATCTCGAACCGACGGCGATCCGGCATTTCGACCTGCGCTGGGAGTACTACTTCTCGTACACCGAATCCTTCTCGGCGGCCTTGTTCGTGAAGGACTTCGAAAGCCCGATCGAGAAGATCCAGGTGCCTGGCACCGGTAGCCTGTTGTCACTCGCGAACGCGGACTCGGCCACGAATCGCGGCATCGAACTCGACTGGTTCCGCGGGCTCGGATTCCTCGGTGACCGCTTCGAACATTTCTACGGTGCTGCGAACTACGCGTGGATCGACTCTGAAATCGATCTGGGTGGCGTCAATGAAATCCAGACGAATGCACAGCGTGCGTTGCAGGGTCAATCTCCATTCGTCGCGAATCTGCAGCTCGGCTATCGCAATGCCGACAACGATCTGGAGGGCACCTTGCTCTACAACGTGTTCGGCAAGCGTATCTCGCAAGTCGGCGTGTTCGGCGCACCGGACATCTACGAGCAGGACTTCCATTCCCTCGACTTCAACCTGCGCCGGCAGTTCGACGACGAATGGACGCTGAAGCTGCGCCTGCGCAATCTGCTCGATCCGAAAGTCGAGTTCACCCAGGGCGACGAAATCACACGTGAATTCCGGCGTGGGCGCGAACTCGGGCTGACGCTGGAGTGGCGTCCGACGCCCTGACGCGAAGCGTTGCGTTTGTCATCGATCTGCAGTGTCCATGCAATGGTCGCGCCATACGCATTGCCGATGATGCACGCCGATGTCCGCGAGTCCGCGGCACGCCTTCTTTACCCCCGGAGTCGACCATGCGCTTTACCGCTCTCACGCGATCGCTCGCGTTCGCGATCTCTTCCGCACTCATCGCCACGACCGCGCAAGCCGCGCTGATCGTCGACGACCAGTTCGAAGGTACCTACTACAACAGCACGCAGTCCGGCCGCGGCGTGAACATGGACTGGTTCCAGACCGGGGCAACCAGCGGCATCATGGGTGTTGCGTTCTATACCTATGACGCGAACGGCAATGCGATCTGGGTGCTGGCCAATGTGGCGCTGAGCGACCGTGAGGCCAGCAAGACGAATGTCGACGTTCTTCGCTTCCAGGGTGGCAGCTTCGGCAACACATTCACCACCCCGACCTCGGCCGCCGTCGGCAAGTTGAATGTCGAATTCCTGAGTTGCAACCGCGTCAAGATCGACTTCACCGCCAATGCAGGCACGGGCCTGACCAACGTGAACCTCGACCTGACGCGCTTTTTCGGTGCGCCCGCGAGCTGCGCGTATACGACCGAGTTCACCAGCTGTCCGGCCGGCACTTCGCGCATCGAAGCATTGCCGCGCACCTGCCAGCTGCCGTCGACGATCACCGGCTCCATGCATTTGCCGAACAACGCGACCTACCTGCTCAACGGCAAGACCAGCGTCGGTGGTGGTCGCAACACGAACCCAGGCACGCTGACGCTCGATCCGGGCACGGTGATCCAGGGTCTCGGCCAGCAGATCGACTATCTCGTCGTGCAGCCGGGTTCGAAGATCTACGCCGAAGGCACGCCCACCGCACCGATCATCTTCACTGGCCCGACCGACGTTCCGGGCTCGTGGGCGGGTCTGGTGGTGGCGGGTAACGCCGTTGACAACACCTGCACCGGCGCGACCGCGTGTGCATTCGAAGCCGACACTGCTGTTACCTACGGCGGAACCAACGACAACGACTCCTCCGGCGTCCTGCGCTACGTTCAGGTGCGCTATGCCGGCCAGGTGATCCGTCAGAACGAGGAATTGAATGCGGTCACCTTGCTCGGTGTCGGTCGCGGCACCGTGATCGATCACATCCACGTGCATGCCGGCAAGGACGACGGCTTCGAGATGTTCGGCGGCAGCGTCAATGCGAAGTATCTCGTCGGCACCGCGGTCGAGGACGATTGCCTCGACTTCGCGAATGGCTACAGCGGCAAGATCCAGTACGCCTACTGCAAACAGAACGCAACGGCGTCGTCGGACTCGAACGGTGTCGAGAGCGACAACAACAATCCGGCATTCGACCTGTTGCCGCGCACCCAGCCGAAGGTCGCGAACGTTACCCTGATCGGTGCGGCCTCGGGCAACGAAGGCCTGCGCATCCGTCGTGGCTCGGCCGGCAAGAAATACAACATCGATTCGACCGCCGCCGGTCAGGAGTGCCTGAACGTCAACGACACCGCGACCTACACCGCGAGCGGCACGTCGGCCACGCCGACGTCGACCGGTCTGTTGACGATGAGCGGCTCGGCGCTGGGCTGCACGACGAACTTCGAGGACTCCGGTTCCGACCCGTTCCTGGTCAGCAGCTGGTACCGCGGCCAGAGCGGCAACACCGATGGCACCGCAGCCGCGCTCGGGCTCAGCGGTCGCTTCCCGACCAGCAGCTCGATCCTGCTCGGCACCGGCGTCGCGATTCCTGGCGACAGCTTCTTCGACACCGTCAGTTTCAAGGGCGCATTCGGCGGCGTCGCGACCGACTGGGCGCGCGGCTGGTCGATGGACCTCACGCTCGACTGAGCAGGGCGCAGACACGGATGTGTAGCGCGGGGCCGGGTCACCGGCCCTGTTTTTTTCTCGGTCGCGGAGTGGAATCGTTACTTCGCTTTCCGCGCCGGCGTTGCCGGGCTCGGCCGCAGGCCGGCGAGCGCCGCTTGCAAGGCGTCTGCGTTCATCGCCTTCAACGCCTGGAGACCGGCACGAAGAAGTTCATTCTTCTTCACCGGCCGGCCGCGGTGCTTCGACAACGACTTCAATTCAGCAATCAACGCGTAGTCGCGCTCGGGCATCGAGAAACTGCCGCGAATGCGTTTTTCCCTCGGCGACTCGACGTTTGGCTTGTCGCGCTTGGGATCGACGAGCCGCGACGGCTTGGCCTTTGTCTTGCGAGCTGGCGTCTTGGCGCCCTTGACGGCCTTCGCTGCATCGGCCTTGGTCGACTTCTTCTTCATGGTGCTGGCGCCTGACTGTGGAAGAGGGCCTGGGAACATAGCGGATTGCTGCGCGGCGCAGGTTACAAACCCCGGGTTCAGGCCACTGTCCCCAGCGACTCCGTTTTGCGGGCGGTCGCCGCGCCGGCTATCCTGCACGGCCTTGTTGCGTGCGGGTTGAATCGATGCTGGAGCCCATTGGCTTTCTGTTGCTGGGCCTGCTGCTCGTCACCCTCGGCGCCGATTCGTTCGTCAAGGGCGCGTCCGGACTGGCGCAGGGACGCGGCGTCGGTGGCTTCTCGGCGGGGCTTGCGATGGTCGCTGTCGGCGCCGCGGTTCCCGAACTCTCGATCGCCGTTGCCGCTGTGTTGACCGGGCACTACGAGCTCGCTGTCGGCACCGTGATCGGCAGCTGCATCGCGAATCTGGGACTGGTCATCGGTGTCTCCGCGCTGGTCAAACCGTTGTCGACCAGCTTTCGTTTGGTCGATGTCGCGCTGCCGATCCTGATCGGGACGGTGCTCGCATTGCTTCTGATGGGGCTCGACGGCGGCTTGCAGAAACTCGACGGCTCGCTGTTGCTGCTCGCGGCCGTCGCTTTCGGATGGTTGATCAAACGTGCCGCGAGCAGCGAGCCCGAGGCGGTGCGCAAGGAACTCGCGTATGCCGCGAATACGCAGACGGAAGCCTGGCGCAACCTGCTGCGCATCGTGGTCGGATTGGCGGTACTCGGCTACGGCGCCTGGTTCACGATTGGCAAGGCACTGAAGATAAGCGCGCACTACCAGTTGAGCGACTTGTGGATGGGCCTGACCGTGCTTGCGGTCGGCGCCGCGTTGCCGGAGTTGGCCAAAGCCGTCGTCGCCGCGGCGCGTGGCCATGGCAACGTCGTCGTCGGCTCGGCGATCGCATCGAGCGTGGTCAATCTCGTGCTCGTGCTCGGCCTGCTCGCGCTGTGGCGTCCGGTCGCGCTACCGACCTCCTTGCTGCATGTCGAGATACCGGCCCTGCTCGCGTTCGCGCTTGCGTTCTATCCGATGATCCGCAGGGACGCTGTGGTATCGCGGCGCGAGGGCCTGATCCTGGTCCTCGCGTTCGTGGCCTGGATGGTGTGGCTGCTGCTGCCGCGCTTCTGAGCGCCGATCGCTCAGCGCCAGAAAAACACGATACAGACGATCGACAGCAGCGCGACGCCGATCAGGTCGAGCACGACGCCCTCGCGCATCATCCGTCGCAGCGGTACGAAGCCGGTGCCATACGCGACCAGGTTCGGCGCGGTGGCGACCGGCAGCATGAAGCCGCAGCTCGCGGCGAGCACCGCCGGCACCATCAGCAAGGCCGGATCAAGGCCAGTGGCCACCGCTGTCGCCGCCAGGATCGGCATCAGCAACACCGCGGTCGCGGTATTGCTGGCGATCTCCGATAGCAAGGTGACGCCGAGGCAGATGCCGACGATCAGCAGCCACACCGGCCAGTCGCGCAATGCAACGAGGGCTCCGGCGATGCGATCGCCGAGGCCGCTGGTCTGGAATGCCGTCGCCAGCGCGATGCCGCCGGCGAACAGCACCAGTGCCGCCCACGGCACGCGTTCCGCGGTTTGCCAGTCGAGCAATGCGCCATCGCGACCGTCGGGAATGATGGCCATCAGCAGCACGCCGGCGAGCGCGATGCTGGCATCGTTGACTGCAGTCAAGCCGGTCAGTGCGCTCCAGCCGCCGAAAGGTTCGCTGCGGAAGATCCATGCGAACACGATCAGGCCGAAGATCGCGAGCACGCGGCGCTCGGCCGGCTGCCACGGTCCAAGCTCGGGTACGGCTGCAGCCGGTGAACCCTTCAGTCCGCGACCGAGCCACAGCGCCAGCAGCGGCAGCATGATCAGCACGATCGGCACGCCGAATTTCATCCATTCGAGAAAGCCCATGCGCGTCCCGGTGGTCTGCTCATAGACCTGCATGAACACCAGGTTCGGCGGCGTGCCGATCGGCGTTCCCCAGCCGCCGACGCTCGCGGCATACGCGTTGCCGAGCACGAGCGGCTCGCGCAGGCGATCTTCGCGATAGTCCTAATTCACCGCCATCGCGACCGGGAGCATCATCAGCGTTGCCGCCGTGTTGCTGATCCACATGCTGACGAAGCCGGTCGCGAACACGAAGCCCCACAGCAGGTGGCGGCCGCTGTGTCCGCCGAATGCGCGCACCATGCCGAGCGCGAGGCGCCGATGCGCATGGTTGCGTTCAAGCGCCGCGGCCATCATGAACCCACCCATCAACAGCAGGATCAATTCATTGCCGAACGCTTCGGCGACCTGTTTCGGCGTGATCACGCCAGCCATCGGCAGCAGGCTCATCGGAATCAGTGCGGTGAATGCGGCCGGCACCGGCTCGAACAGCCACCACAACGCGACCCAAACCAGGGTTCCGAGGGTGATCGCGAGAGGCGCAGGGTCGCCGCTGCGATACAAGGCGTATGCGACGACGGCAGCGGCCGCGGGCGCGCCGACCAGCAGCAAGTTGCGGGTGCGCCGCGACAGCGCAGGACCTTCTTCGATCATGGAATGGCCAACTGGGTCAAGGTTTCGACAATGCGCACCGCACATGGCTGGCGGCCGCGACGCTGATCGCTATACTGACTCAGGCCGCGGGTCGGCGGCGAGGACAGCACCGCATCATGTTGACGGAATCGCTCGCCATCACCACCGCCCTCGCCCTCGGCGCCGCCGCATACTTCTTCCGTGAATTGAAGAAGTCGCGCGGAAGCCTGACGCAGAACGAGGCGGACTCGAAGAAGCGCGAGGCCTCGCAGGCGCAGGTCATCCATACGACAAAGCTCGCGTCGCTCGGCCAGATGGTCGCGGGCGTCGCGCATGAGATCAATACGCCGCTCGGCTTCGTCAAGAGCAATGTCGAGGTGGTCAGCGACCTGCTCAGCGAATACGAGGCGGCGGTCACCAAGGTGATGACCGGCGTCGACCTGATGTTGACGCTCGATGCATCGATGGTCGATCGCGCCAAAGCCGCGATCCAGAAGGCGCGCAACGAGCTTGCGCGCGCGACGTCCTTGTAGGAAGCGCGCGAGCAGCTGACCGCCACGGCCGAAGGCCTGAAGCAGATGAGCGGACTGGTCATGAACCTGAAGGGGTTCGCGCGCGTCGACCGCGATGGCATGGACACGGTCGATCTGAACGACAGCGTGCGCAGCGCGTTGACGATCGCAAGCCACCAGTTGCGCGATCGCATCACCGTCGTGCAGCAACTCGGCGACGTGCCGAAAGTGAAGTGCATGCCGTCGCAGATCAACCAGGTGTTCCTGAACATGATCACCAACGCGGCGCAGGCGATGGGCGAGGAAGGCACGCTGACGATCCGTTCGCAGGCCAAGCCGAATGTCGTCGAGGTCAGTTTCGAGGATACCGGCAGCGGTATCGCCGACGATGTGTTGCCGAAGATCTTCGATCCGTTCTTCACGACCAAGCCGGTCGGCGAGGGCACCGGGCTCGGCCTGTCGATCGTGCACAAGATCATCCAGGGTCATGGCGGCGCGATTCGCGTCAAGTCGCAAGTCGGCAAGGGCACGACGTTCTTCGTCGAGCTGCCGCTGGCGCAGACGGCGACGGCGAAAGCCGCATAAGGGCGCGACCATGGACGACATCTTCGTCGACAAACCCCTACGCCTGATGTGCATCGACGATGAAGCGCGGATCACGCGCGCGCTGAAGGCGCTGTTCCGCGATTGCGACGTGCAGTTGTGCAACGACCCGCGCCAGGCGATGGCGATGGCGGCGCAATTCGACCCGGACGTCGTGATCTGCGACCAGCGCATGCCGCAGATGCAGGGCGTCGATGTGTTGCGCGAGTTGAAGACTTCTTCGGCGCGCACGATGCGCATCCTGTTGACCGGATACGCCGACCTGAAGGCGGTGCTCGGCTCGGTCAACGAAGGCGAAGTGTTCCGTTACGTCAACAAGCCCTGGGACAACGCCGACCTGCGCATCCTGGTGTTCGAGGCGGCGCGCATCGCGCGCGAGGCCCCGGTCATCACCGCCGATCCGATCAGCGAGCAGGAAGCCGCCGAAGCGCGTGGACAGGTCGGCGTGCTGGTACTCGAGGACGATCCGGTCACCCAGCAGCGATTGCGCGAGATCCTGCAGTCGCACTACCAGGTGCGCTTTGCGAACACCGCCGAGCGCGCACTGCAGATTCTCGAACAACACGAGACCGGGGTCGTGATTTCCGAGACCGAAACCAGCGCCGGCGACCTGACCGGTCTGCTGAAAGCGCTGAAGGTGCACCATCCGCATATCGCGACAGTCGTCATCACCGAGCGCGCGAATGCGCAGCTGGCGATGGAATTGATCAACGAAGGCCAGGTCTACCGGATGCTGATCAAGCCGGTGCGCATGGGCTCATGCCGGCTCAGCGTCGACTCGGCGATCAGCCGCTACTGGAAACTGAAGCGCAACCCGCGCGCGATCCAGCGCTTCGCGCTCGCGTCGGCCGCGGCCGTGCCGCAAACCGGGCCGCAGGTGCAGGACTCGCTGATGGCGCGCATCCGCAATCTGCCGTCGCGCATCGTGCAACTCGTCCGCTTCAATGCCTGATGCGGCCTGCGGGCCGCTGATCCTCGGGGCAAGCGGTCAGGTCGGCTATTTCCTGTTGCAACGCATCGGGGCCGACGCCCGCGCATGCTCACGCCGCATTCCGCCGTGGGCCGGCCCGTTCACTGCAGGCTGGCAGCCCCTGGACCTGTGGAAGGACACCTGGCCCAGTCCATGGACGCAACTGATCAGCGCTGGGCCGCTCGATGCCTGCGTCGCGTGGCTCGAACGCAGTGGACCTGGTGCGCTACGCCAGATCGTCGCGCTCGGTTCGATGAGCGCCGTGCATAAGCAAGCCTCGCCGTCGCAGGAAGAGCGCGCGGTTGCGCAGCGACTGCGCGAGCACGAACAGCGACTGCTCGCGTTCGCTGCTACACATGCGATTCAGTGCACGATGCTGAGGCCGACGTTGATCTGGGGTGCCGGACTCGACCACAGCCTGACTCCATTTGCGCGGCGCGCAGCGCGGCGCGGTTGGGCGCTGATTCCGTCCGGCGCGCGCGGGCTGCGGC
>JACMKK010000200.1 GCA_014380115.1 Luteimonas sp.
GGGTGCCGGGCGCAAGCTCCAGCGCCAGGGCTCCGAGCACCTGCTGGGAGAGTTCGCTCATCACGGTTCTTGATTGGCCGCTCAGCGGGCCGGCGTTAGACTCCACGACATTATGACCCGTCAATGTTGTCGGGTTGTCATCGCGAGGTGATCCGATGTTGCAGGGCCGTCCTGTCGCCGTACTTGGCGGCGTCCGCATCCCTTTCTGCCGCCAGAACACGGCTTATGCCGACGTCGGCAATCTGGGCATGTCGGTACGCACGCTCGGCGCGCTGGTGGAGAAGTTCGGGCTGCACGGGCAGCAGCTCGGCGAAGTGGCGATGGGGGCGGTCATCAAGCATTCCAGCGACTGGAACCTCGGCCGCGAAGCGGCACTGTCCTCGGGCCTGTCGCCGCTGACCCCGGGCATCACGCTGCAGCGTGCCTGTGGCACGTCGCTGGACAGCATCATCACCATCGGCAACAAGATCGCCACGGGCCAGATCGAGGTCGGCATCGGCGGCGGCAGCGACACCACCTCGGACGTGCCGATCGTCTACGGCCAGAAGCTGCGCCGGCGCCTGCTCGCCGCAGCGGCGGCGAAGACCACAGGCGACAAGTTGCGCGCGTTCAAGGGCTTCTCGTTCCGCGAACTCAAGCCCGATTTCCCCGGCGTCGCCGAACCGCGCACCGGCAAGTCGATGGGCGATCACTGCGAGGACATGGCCAAGGAATGGAGCATCGCGCGCGATTCGCAGGACGAACTCGCCGTCGCCTCGCATCACAAGCTTGCCGCCGCGTACGAGCGCGGCTTCTTCGACGACCTGGTGGTGAGTTTCCGTGGCGTCTCGCGCGACAACATCCTGCGCCCCGACACCTCGCTCGAGAAACTGGCGACGCTGAAGCCAGCGTTCGACAAGACTTCGGGGCGCGGCACGCTGACCGCGGCCAACTCCACGCCACTGACCGACGGCGCCGCCGCGTGCCTGCTGTCCACGGACGAATGGGCGCAAGCGCATGGCCACGAGGCGCTGTGCTACATCCGTGACGCGCAGGTGGCCGCTGTCGATTTCGTGCACGGCGAAGGCCTGCTGATGGCGCCCACCATCGCCGTGCCGGAAATGCTCGCGCGCAACGGCCTGACACTGCAGGACTTCGACATCTACGAGATCCACGAGGCCTTCGCCGCGCAGGTGCTGTGCACGCTGCGCGCGTGGGAGAGCGAGGAGTACTGCAGGACGCGCCTCGGCCTCGACGCGCCGCTCGGGCGCATCGATCCTGCCAGGATGAATCCGAATGGATCCTCGCTGGCAGCCGGGCATCCTTTCGCCGCCACAGGCGCGCGCATCGTCGCGACCGCGGCCAAGGAACTGCAGCAGCGCGGCGGCGGGCGCTGCCTGGTCTCGATCTGCACCGCGGGCGGGATGGGCGTGGTGGCCATCCTCGAGCGTTAACCCCGCAGCACGCTGTCGTCCGTACTCAATCGCAGCCGGGATCTCGTTTCGAGATCCCGCTCGCATTTCGTCGCATGCTTGCCAGTGACGAAACATTTCGTCGACCGCACTTTCGCCAGGGCCAGTAGATCATGCAATCCAGGAACGATTCGCTCATCTTGTTACTGTTGTTGTTGATCGGTCTGTCGGCCTGCAGCAGGTCTTCCCAGCAGGAATCCGGGTCGATGGTGGCGGCCGATGTCGCACCAGCCGAAGGTGGCGCCGCGAGTACGCGCGCAGCCGCTCCCGCGGCGCCTCCCGCAGCGGCCGCGGTCGAAGAGGACAGCGCCGCCACCGCCGAGCAGGTCGCGTCCAGCGCCACGACTTACACCGATGCGCAGCGCAAGTTCATCCGCACCGCGCAGGCCGAATTCCGCGTCGACGACGTCTACAGGTCGGCCCTGGCGATCGAGGACGTGGTGGCCGCGCAGGGCGGTTTCGTGGTCAAGAACGACATCGCCGCGCAAACGCTGAACACCCAGCGCCGACCCATGGGCGATGGCAAGCTGCTCGAACTGGCCGAATACACCGTTCGCGGTCGCCTGACCGTGCGCGTGCCCAGTGCCAACACGCAGGCCTTCCTGCGCGCGATTGTCGGGCAGATGGCTTTCCTTGACCGGCGCAACTTCGACGCGATGGACGCGCAGTTCCAGCTGCTGCGGCAGCAACTCGCCCATCAGCGCAGCCAGGAGGCGCAGCAGGACCTCGGGCAGGCCGCGCAGCAGGATGGCCGGATCGACCGCAAGGCGGACGTGATCCAGGCGCGCAGCGATGCCAAGTCCACTCGCGACGAAGCATCGATCGCGCAAAAGGAATTCGAGGACCGCGTGGCATTCAGCACCATCGACCTGTCGATGTACCAGGCCTCGAAGATCCGCAAGACCGAACTGACCGATGTCGAAGCGGTGTTCCAGCAGAACAGCCCCGGCTTCTTCGCCCGTCTCGGCAACTCGCTGCGCGTGGGCTGGTACGGGGTGCTCGATGCCGTGATCGAGCTGGTCAAGCCGTGGCCGTTGTGGTTGCTCGTGGTCGTCGCTGCCGTGGCCTACCGCCGCTTCCGGAAGAAATAACGGGTTGCACGAAGCTGACGCGGCTGCGGAGTTACTCCCGCAACCGCGGCATGCCGTGCTGGTCGCGCTCCTCGGTCACGGCCTGGTCGTAGATCTTCTGCCGCAGGTCGCGGTCGCCGAGTTCCTGCACCGCTTCGCCACGTGACGCGCGCAACGCATTCGCGTAGCACAAGCGTGCATGCGCATCGTCGCCGCCCTGCGCGAAGCCGTGCCCCAGTTCCTCCCACGCCTCGCTGCCGGCGCCCTGCGCGATGGCGCGGTGCAGGTATTCCTCGGCCTGCGGCCACTGCCCCTGCTCGCGCGACAGGCGCGCCAGCGTCAGCAACAGGGCCGGGCTGGCGGGATGCGCCTGCAGCCAGCGCTCGGCATTGGCGCGGCGCGCGTCGAGACGACCGATCGGCAGCGTGCCGTAACGCGCGGCGAGGGTTTCGTCCCAACGTGCATCGAGCGCCTGCTCGATGCTCTTCGCCGAGGCGTCTTCCCAGCGCAATGCGGCGGCTCGTTCGGCATAGGCGGCGACGACGGACGATTCGCTCTTGAGCGGTTTCGGCAGCGTTTCCCAGCGTTCGGCGAGCACGTTGGCGTCGTCCGCTTCGCGCAGTGAGGCCTCGGCCCAGCGACCTTCGAGTTCGGACAGACGCGCCGGCGGCAATGCGTTCTGCTGGCGCAGAGCTCCGAGCAGGCCATACGCTTGCGCGCTCTGTCCGGAGACGGCCAGCGCTTCTGCGCGCAGTTCGAGGCCGCGCGGCGGCAGCGGCTGCGCGGCGGCGGCATCGAGCGCGA
>JACMKK010000201.1 GCA_014380115.1 Luteimonas sp.
ACGCCGAAGTCGTAATTGAAGTCGTTGCCCTGCGAGGACACCCACTTGAACTGCCAGCCCATGCGCTGGCGAAAGCGCTCGATGTCAGCCAGCGGCGCGCGCGAGACGACCAGCAGCGTGACGTCGCGCTGCGGCAGGTGGAGGTTGGCACCGTCGTTGTGGTCGGCCATGTAGGAGCAGCTCTTGCAGCCCTGTTCCCAGCCCGGCGCGAACATGAAGTGCTGCACCAGCAACTGGCGGCGGCCTTCGAACAGGTCGGCGAGCGTGCGCGGACCTTCTGATGAATCGAAGACGTAGTTCTTGTCGACGCGCACCCACGGCAGCGAGCGGCGCTCGCGCGCGATCTCGTCGCCCAGGCGCGTCAGTTGCTTTTCGCGCGCGAGCAGTTTCTTGCGCTGGGCAATCCATTGGTCCCGGGATACGACGGAGTGGTTCGCAGTATTCGTTTCGGCAATCGCGGCGTTCATGGTGTGCTCCTTGGTTGGAAGAGTCGTTTGAAGTGGGTGGATGCGCGGATGCGGCCGTCGTGGCGGCACACGCGCCCGTCTTCGGTCGGCAAACCGAAGTCGGTCATCGGCAGGAAGGCGTGTCTGCCTGGTGCCCGGACTCACGCCATCGGCGTGGACCGGTCGCGCGCGTCAGCTGCTGGTTGGGGGCGAGCAGGCGCGGGCGTGCATGGAGCCATTGCTGTCGCAGCAGTTCATGCCCGCGCTCTTTTCGGCCGCCGCACCGCGCGGACCTTGCCGCTCGGTCCGCCGCCGCAATAGAAGAGATCTGCGCCGTCGGACTCCAGCCCGCTGACGCCCGCGCCTGGCGGCATCTCGAGCCGCTCGAGCACGGCGCCGCTGTCCGGATCGATCCGGCGCAGTTCGCTCTCGTCGCCCTCCCAGGTGCCGTGCCAGAGTTCGCCGTCGACCCAGCTCACGCCGGTGACGAAACGATTCGATTCGATGGTGCGCAGGACGGCGCCCGTCTCGGGATCGACCTGGTGGATCTTGCGATCGCGGTGCTGCCCCACCCACAGGCTGCCTTCGGCCCAGGCCATGCCCGAGTCGCCGCCCTGACCGGGTGCCGGGATCGACGCCACCACGGTGCCGGTGGCGGGATCGATCTTGTCGATGCGCGATTCGGCGATCTGGTAGAGGTACTTGCCGTCGAACGCTGTGCCGGCGTCGCCGCTGTGGTCGAGCGTGCGCGCGAGTTCGCCGCTGTCGGGATCGAAGGCGACCAGCCTGGCGCCGGTCGCGGCCCAGACGCGTTGGCCGTCGTGGGTGACGCCGGCGATCTTGTCGATGCCGTCGAACGGGCCGTATTCGCGCACGATTTCTGCGGCGCGCGCCGGGACTTGGGCCTTGGTCTTGTCTGTCGTGCTGCGGGTCTGGCCCATTGCCTGGCTCCTGATGGCGCTCGTCTCGGCGCCGCAGGAACAATCTACTCAGGCGGCAGCGCTGTAGGGAGTAACAAGATCGTCGTGAATCCGACCAGCGGCGGCGCCAGCCAGCGCTGCGCGCGCGCGCGCCCGATCGAACGCACCTGCGCGGCGGCTTCCAGCTCGACCAGCGCGCGTTGGACCG
>JACMKK010000202.1 GCA_014380115.1 Luteimonas sp.
CCATTGAAGAACTCGTCCCAGACATTGGAGATCTGCGTCTCCGACATCGGTGGCGCCCAACCCTGCTTGAACGTGTTGGCATAGAACGCCAATGCGCGTCGGAACCCGGGACTGCGGAAGTTGCCGCGACCGCCGCCGTCGCGCAGCAGCGGGTCGTCCTGTTGCAGGGCGAATGAGAGCTGCTGTTCGAACTCGTTGAGTGGCAGCATCACGGCGTAGCGTTGCGGCCCGACGTCGCGCTTGATCGCGGCCATCGCGCGTTCCCACTCCGCCCAGTTCTTCGGCGGCGACTTGAAGCCGGCTTTCGCCAGCATGTCCTTGCGATAGAACACCAGCCGCGTGTCGACGTACCAGGGCACGCCGAGCAGCTGGCCATCGATCAGGTTGGTGTCCCAGATGCCGGGAAAGTAGTCGGCAGGCTCGATCACCTTCGACGCGTCGACATACGGTTGCAACGGTTCGAGCGTGTGGAGCGCTGCGAACTCCGGGATCCAGGTATTGCCGAGCTGACAAATGTCCGGCAGCGAATCGGCGGCGAATGCCGTCAGCAACTTCTCATGTGCCGAGGTCCATGGGATGTGCTGGAGGTCGACGCGGATGCCGGGATTGGCGCGCTCGAACTCGGGCATGAACTGCGCGACCACTTCGGCCTCGCGCCCCATGGCCCAGAAGCGGATGACGGTTTCGTCCTTATCGCGTGCGCAACTCGCCAGCAATAGAACGGACAACATTCCGACGAAAATGACGCGCAACGCTCCAGCTGTCATTCCCGCGAAGGCGGGAACCCAGTGACTTGACCTTGCGGGAATGTTCCGGAGCAAAGTCGCTGGGTTCCCGCCTGCGCGGGAATGACGTGCTGCGAGATCTCGCACACCAGAATCCATACGCCAGCCTACTGCAACGGCTGTGATCGCGGAGGCGGCTCTTCAGTCTCATCCGCGGCCGTCGCTCGCGATTCCGCCATGCCCATGGCGCGTGCGGCCGCCGCGTCGGCATCGGGCGGCGCCGACTGTTTCGACTCGCCGGAACCGGCCAGCCAGCCGCCGGTAAAGCCGGCGCGTTCAAGCCCGAGACGGATGTACTGGTTGCGTTTCATGACTTCCCAGACGAAGCCGTTGCGGTAATTGGCGATCATCGCCAGGATCGGCCCCTGGTCGATGCCGATGTAGTCGCTCGCCACCCAGCCCTTGTCCGGCACCATGCGCCCGGTCTTCAGCGGGATGTCGTACTTGAAACTGGGATTGAAGGCATCGAGGAAGCCATAGCTCGAATAGATGTATTCGCCGTAGCGTTCGAACATCGCCTGCGTCGCCGGGATCACGATCTCCGGTGCGAATGGCAACGAGGCGATCGCCGCGGTCGGCGCGATGGTGCCGTCGTCGAAGTCATCGCGCAGCCCCGCGCCGCGTGCGCTGTAGTGGCGGAACTCACGCGGTTCGCCCTCGTATTCCTGGCTGGTGCGCTGCGGACCATCGCTGGCCGTGATGCCCCAGACGTCTTCGCCGTAATCCTTCCACTTCATCGGGTTCTCGATCGCGTACGCGCGCTGCGCGTAGGTCGCACGGCGGCTGTTCTCGAAATAGTCGATGCCACGATTCTGCATGTACTCGTCGCGAATGCCGCGGAAATCGATCCAGACGTGGCTGTACTGGTGGCCGAAATGCGGCGCGAAGGCCAGATACTCCTGTCCCTGGAAGACGCCCCAGCTTTCATCGTAAGTGCGCGACCAGACGTTCCATGCATCCGGGCCGGCCGGATGCGTCGGCGAGGCCATCGCCAGGATATACACGAGCATCGCTTCGTTATAGCCGGCCCAATCGTGGTCGATGAAGCCGCTTTCTGGATACCAGCCCATCGAGATCAGCGGCTTGCGCTGCTGCAGCCAGGTCCAGTCGACGCGCTTGTAGAGCGTGTCGGCAATTTCGCGGATTTCCACCTCGCGCGAGTCGCCGCCATCGTAGTAGCTCTGCGCAAACAGCACGCCCATCATCAGCAGGCCGGTATCCACGCTCGACACCTCGACCCAGGGCTCGTAGCGCTGGCCCTTCTGCATGTCGAGGAAGTGGTAATAGAAGCCGTGATAGCCGCTCTTGCCTTTGCGCTGCGGGCCCTGCGGCGCATCGCGGAAGAACTTCAGCGTGGTCAGCGTGCGGTCGACCGCCTGCGTGCGACTGACCCAGCCGTTCTCGACCCCGATCGGATACGCGGTCAGCGCGAAGCCCACCGACGCGATGCTCGCGAAGGGGCGCGACGGGAAACGATCCGGCGTCAGGCCGTTGACTTCATTGGTCGTATCCCAGAAGAACTGGAACGTGCGACGTTCGATGTCGCGGAACAAGGGTGTGAGCTGCGGTGGACCCGGCGCGGGCCTCGGCGCCTCGACCTGCGCCACCGGGCCAGGCTTGGGCGGTGGAACAGTGGGTTCAGCCGGCTTCTCCGGCTTGCAGCCTGTCAGGATCAGTGCAGAGGACAGCACAAGCAGCGGGAGATGGGCAAGTCGGAATCGCATTGCAGTCAAACACCTCGCTAGCAGGAGGAAGGTTGCTGGGCTGACGGATGCCACGCCAGCCAGCAATACGGGTTACCAGCCCAGTCCGAATGCAAGCTTGAACGTCCTAATGGCTGAATCGATGTTGTTGCCGATGCGATTGCCGTACGCAGACCGCAGATCATCCGTCTTCAAGCAGGCACTCCGGCAGCGCAGTAGCGATCAATGAACGCCTGATGCGTGGGCATCGCGTCGACGCAGTTGGAGATCGTCTTGCCGATGCTGTCTACGAAGCGCTGCAGTTCGGCGTCCGGCACGTTGTCCACCAGCGGATGCCAGGCCTGCGGCAGGATGCCTTGCCCGATCAGCACCTGGATCCAGCTGATCTCGGCGAACATCTCGGTTCCGTTGCGGAAGAAGCGGCCGCTGTCGCGGAACAGGTCGATGTTCGCCTGCAGTTCGGGCGGGATCGACATCGCCCGGCATTCTTTCCAGAACGGCGAATCGTCGCGCTCGGTGGCGTTGTAATGCAGCACGAGGAAATCGCGGATGCGTTCGAATTCGAACGCCAGCTGGTCGTTGTAGCGCTGCACCAACACGTCGCTGATGCCTTGGTAGGGGAAGAGTTCGAGCAGCTTGGAAATGCCCGACTGGATCAGATGGATGCTGGTCGATTCGAGCGGCTCCATGAAGCCGCTTGCAAGTCCTAGCGCGATCACGTTCTTGTTCCAGCACTTCTTCCGGCGTCCCGTGGTGAAGCGCAGCGGCCGCGGGTCGGCGAGCGCCGGACCTTCAAGGTTGGCGAGCAATTTGGCAGCCGCTTCATCTTCGCTGATATGGCGGCTCGAGTAGACATAGCCGTTGCCGGTACGGTGCTGCAACGGAATGCGCCACTGCCAGCCGGCTTCGCGCGCGGTCGCGCGCGTATAGGGGGCAGGAGGTCCGACATTCTCGCTGGGCACCGCTAGCGCGCGATCGCATGGTAGCCAGTGGCTGAAATCGACCCATCCGGTTTCCAGCGCTTGTTCGATCAGCAGCCCGCGGAAGCCGGAGCAGTCGATGAACAGGTCGCCGGCGATGGCTTCGCCCGATTGCAGCCTGACCGACTCGACGTCGCCGCTCTCCGGATGCAACGACACATGCTCGATGATGCCCTCGTTACGCACCACGCCCAGTCGTTCCGCGTAGACGCGCAGGTACTTGGCGTACAGCGCGGCATCGAAATGGTAGGCGTAAGCGATGTTCGCCAATGGCGAATTCGCTGGCACATCGGTGGCCGACACCATGAATTTTCCGCGCGTCGCGGCGACCGTATTGAGTGTGTAGGCCCCGAGCGGCTGCGCCATCCCGGCCTGGTGCGCCTTGATCCAGTATTGGTGGAACGGCAACAGGCCGAGCGGATGGCCGATCTCCGTGCCGAAGCCGTGGATGTAGCGCTCGCCGACGCGCAACCAGTCGACGAACTCGATGCCGAGTTTGAAACTACCCTGCGTGTGGCGGACGAAATCCGCCTCATCGATGCGCAGCAACTGGTTGAACGCCTTGATGTGCGGCACCGTCGCCTCGCCGACGCCGACGATACCGATCAGTTCGGATTCGACGACCTCGATGCGATAGGTTGGTCCTAGCGTGCGGGCCAGCGCCGCGGCGGCCATCCAGCCTGCGGTACCGCCACCGACAATGACGATTTGCTCGATTTGTCTCGACTTCATGGAATGTCGTCGGTCGGTTATGCCGGTCAGGCAGGAGGACATCGGTCTCGACGAAAGACGGGGCCTCGCAGCCCCGTCTCTCCTTGCAGCGACGACCCATGGCCGGCGCTACGTGGGCCTGCGGATCAGAATTTCATCCCGAGCTCGACCGAGAGCGTGCGCGGAACGTAGAGCATGTCGCCATACCTGTCGTAGACAAAGCTCGGATCATAGACGCCGTTCGCACCTGCCTCGATGCTGCTGAACGTTGAGTAATTCTGGTAGTTGAACGCGTTGAGCAGGTTCACGCGCGCGGTCATCTTGACCCTGTCGCCGAACCTGAATTCCTTCGTCGCTTGCAGGTCAACCGTGCGGTAACCCCAGATGTCGCCACCAACAAGGAAGCTGCCGGTGCCTTGCGGCTCGGCGCCGAACGGCTGGCAGGTCGAACCATCAGGATCTGTGTGGCCATAGCATCGGACCTCGTTCACCGGACGTGGCGTTTCCAGCACGATCTTGCCGCCGAAGGTCAGGCCCCAGGGACCGTCAAGCGAGCCCGCCACCACCAGGCGGTGCTTCGGCACGGCATCGACCCAGATGAAGGGATACAGGTCGATGGTCGCCTTGTCGAACGCGAACGGATCGTCCTTCTTGCGGTTGTGCTTGGCGTCGGCGTGGGTGTAGGCCACGCTCATGCTCCAGCCCGAGTCCTTGGTGTAGGGCTTGTCCAGCGACACCAGGACCTGCGTGTTCGCCGATTCGATGCCGTTGTTGCCGATGATCGTATTGTTGAACCCCGGCACAGGCTCGCCCCATGGCTGGCTACCGCCCTGGAAGAACGAACCATCCGGCCAGCGGTTGATCAGCGTATAGACCAAACCGTCATAGCTCAGGATCCGCTGCACGGTGACATCCGCCAGCCAGTCGCCCAACTGGTTCGACATGCCGATGCTGAACTGGTCGCTGTATGGAGTCTTGATGTCGTTGTTGAGCATGAAGATTTCTTTGGCGCCCGTCACGCTCGTTCCCAGACTGGTGATGTCCTGCAGGAAAGCCGGGTCCCATGGCACGCAGGTCCTGTCTTGGCGATAGCACTCGCCGGTCGCCGGATCCTCGAAATTCACCTGGATCGGCGAAAGAACACCCTTGCTCACCTCGAACGCGAGTTCCTTGAACAGGTTGCGGTCGTACGAACGGCCAGCGCCGCCATGGATGACATGCCGCTCGTCCGCACCGATGTCGTAGGAGAAACCGAAGCGGGGTGCGAAGGCATCCTTGAAGTCGTCGCGGTTATTGCCGGTGCTGACGTAGTCGTTGGCGTTGATCCCGCTCGGTAGCAGCCGGTTTGCCCATGGCTGACCGGGATTGTCAGGGTCATCGGAAAACAGCGCCGTGACGAACTCGCCCGGCGTCACATAATCGGTATAGGCCGGATTCTCCTCGTAATCCCAGCGCACGCCGAGGTTGAGGATCAAATGCTCGTTGACGGCCCAGTCGTCCTGAATGAAGAAGGCGTATTGCTTGCCCTGCGTAACCACCCGGACCTGCTGGCCTGGCACGTCGAACTGACCCAGGTAGTCGACGCGATAAGGCGTAGCCGCTACGCCGTTGGCGTCCACTTCAAACGAGAACTGCGGATTGATGGAGCCACCGTCCTGCGCGGTGAGCTCGATATCCTTGTAGCTGGCGCCTATCTTGACGGTATGGTCTCCATTCCAGGTCAAGTTGTTGAAGGTCAGGTTATCAGCGATTGACCAACCCTTCTGCGACCTAGTGAAAGCGTCGAAACCGCTTGCTGGACCCGTCTCGATCAGGGTGCGCTCTTCGGTCACGTTACCGAGGGCGTCACGGGGGAGCACCCTGTAAATGATGCCGTTGCCGACGCTGGTCGGGAACGGATTGACCTCGCTGTCCTCCGATGTCACCAACACCTCGTTGTACCAGGTGTCCGCGCTGTGCTGCCAACGCAGCACGCCGCGCTTGTCCTTGTTGATCAGGTCACGGCCGTGTTCCAGCGAACGTTGGCCGCCGACCGAGTCGAGTTGCGTCTCGTCGCGCACCTGCACGCTGAGTTCCACGCGATCGCGATCACCGATGTCCCAGCTGAGCTTGCCGAAGTAGAGATCCTCCTCGAACGGCGCGACCGCCGGCCCATATAGGCTCTGCACGTCTGGCGGAAGGAACTGCACGAAATCCGACGTATTGGGTGCCGGGGAAACGACCCGTGGCGTGATGAAATCCTTCTTTTCGTAAGCGACGAAGAAATGCATGCGGTCGCGGATGATCGGGCCACCGAAAGCAAGACCCCACTCGCGAGTGAGCGAGTCGTTCTTCTCTTCCCCAGGCCTTTCCTCAGCAGCCCGCTTCTCGCGCATGCTTTCGTCGGTGTAACGGTAGTAGGCCTCGCCCTCGAACTCATTGGTGCCGGAGCGCGTCGCCGCGGTCACTGCGGCGCCGGTGATCTGCCCGTACTCGGCCTTGTAGTTCGACGTGATGACCTTGTACTCACCGATGGCGAGCTGCGGGAACGGGTTGCCGCGGCTGGCGTTCTGACCTGCCACCCCGCCGCTCTCGACATATCCCTTCTGGCCGACACCGTCGATGTACAGGTTGCCGGAGGCGCCGTTGGTGGCACCGCCGCGCAACGTGGTCACGCCTTGGTCGTCCGTCGTGAACGCCATGCCGGGCACGGTATCGGCGAACTCAAGGAAGTTGCGCGATGCCTGCGGCAGCGTCTGGATCTGGCGCAGTGAAACGGTGTTGCCGACTTCGGACGTCTTGACGTCCTTCAGAAGAGGGGCGGTCACAGTCACGGTGGCCAAGTCGGTGGCCTGTTGCGGACCGGTTTCGGCCACGCCGCCAGCCTGCAGGTTGAGCGTCGAATTGGAAGCCACCGACAGCGTCACTGTCTGGGAAGTGCCACCTGCCTGCACCGTATAGGTGCCCGGCGGCAGTCCGGTCAGGGTGTAGGAGCCGTTCGCATTGGTTTGGGTGCGCCGTACAAAACCGGTGGCGTTATTGGTCGCGATCACTTCGGTACCCGCGGCGGGCGTCGAATCGGTCATGACCTGGCCGCGCAGGTTTGCGTTCGCCGTCTGCGCGAAGACCGAGGGCGCGCCCATCATCAGGCAGCTGGCCAAGGCACAGGTGAGCAGCTTGGGGACCGGACGGACGGTGCGTTGCTTGCCTGTATTGCCGTGCTTGCGATGCTTCATGACGGTTCCCCTCCCAGGGCAGTCGAATGTGGAACGTCGATCTAAATCAGGTCAGTCGGTGAGGTCGATCGGTCTGGAGCGCAGTAGTGGTCGAATCAGGAGCTGTCCGCGCGGGCGCGCACGGGCGTATTGGGAAGACTGGATTCGCGCACGATGAGTTCGGGCGTGAGCGGCTCCTGCTGCGGCGGCGGAGACTGCGGCAGATCGAGCAGTGCGCGCAGCGCGCGCCCGCCCAGTTCGGCGATGTTGACGCGCATGGTGGTGAGCGACGGGTACACGTAGCGCGCCAGCGGAATGTCGTCGAAACCGACCAGGGCGATGTCGCGCGGCAACTGCACGCCGGCCTGGTTGAATGCGAACAGACAGCCCAGGGCCATCATGTCGTTGGCCGCGAATACCGCGTCCGGCCGGATCTCCGCCGCAAGCAGTTCGCGCCCCGCACGGTGGCCGGAGGCTTCGTCGAAATCGCCTTGCAGCACCCAGGCCGGAGCATGCGGTAACGACTCGGCCAACGCGTCGCGATAGCCGCGCAGTCGTTCATGCGCGTCGAAGTTGTCTTCCGGACCGGCGATGAACGCGATGCGGCGATGCCCGGCCTCGAGCAGGTGCTGCATCATCGCGCGAGCGCCGCCGTAGTTGTCGATGCTCAGTGACGCATGATCGGTGCCGGGCAACTGCGTGTTGATCAGCATTGCCGGTAATGAGGGGGTGAGGTTCTCGGTCAGGAAATCGGTGTTTGCGACATAGGGCGACATCACCAGCAGGCCGTCGACGCGTCCGCGCATCGCGCGCAATGCGGCGCCCTGTTCTTCCGGATGACCGTGATAGCTGGACACCAGCAGATGCAGCCCGCGCTCGCGCGCGACCTGGTCGATGCCGCGCATCAGTTCGGAGAAGAACTCGCCGTGCAGGTCAGGCAGCACCACGCCGATGGTGTGGGTGCGACGGCTGCTGAGGCTGCGCGCAGCGTGATGCGGGCTGTAACGCAACTCGCTGGCGACATGGATGACGCGTTTGCGCACCGCTTCGGCGACGTTCTCGTGCCCGTTGAGCGCACGCGATACCGTCGCCACGGAGACGTTCGCTTGTCGCGCCACATCCTTGATCGTGATGCTCACCCCATCCTCCGCGGTACTCTCATCAAGCTGCTTCGGCGGACTGTAAACGTTTTCAACGAGGCGTGTAAAGCAATTGTTATTCCGTGGACGCGATCGCGTCACGAAGGCTTGAAACCCAGTAGTGGCGGGGGTTTCTGATGTTGCGTTGCAGCATCAATCGTTCGCCAATTTACGCTGCAACGCAACATGAAACGAGGCAAGCCGCTTTCATCTGGCCGCGCGTGCACATCCATCGTCACTAGTCGGAGAGCGTCGCTCAGCCGACATCGTGGCGTGTCGCAGCAGGCCTCACTTCGCCACCACTTCGAAATGCGCTTCAAGCAGATCCAACGAGTTGCCCCCCGCAAACACGGTGAACGTTCCGGGCTCCACGATGCGCTTCATATCAAGCCCGTAGAAGGACAGATCGTCGGGCGTCAACTTAAACGTGAGCGTCCGCGCCTCGCCCGGTTTCAGGTGGATGCGACGAAAACCGCGCAGTTCCTTGACCGGACGCGTGACGCTGCCGACATCGTCGCGCACATACAGTTGCACCACCTCATCACCCGCGCGCTTGCCGGTGTTGGTGACCCTGACCTCTACCTCCTGCGTGCCGTCGACGCCGATCCGCCGTTGCTTGGCGCGCAGCCGGTCGTAACGGAAGCTGGTGTAGCTCAATCCGTGGCCGAAGGCATACAAAGGCGTCCACGGCACGTCGAGGTATTTCGACGTGTACCGTCCCGCCTCGACGGGCGGACGACCGGTGTTCTTGTGCGCGTAGTAGATCGGCACTTGTCCGACAACGCGCGGGAACGTGACCGGCAGACGGCCCGCCGGATTGGTATCGCCGAACAGCACATCGGCGATCGCGTGCCCGGCCTCGATGCCGGGAAACCATGCCTCGACGATGGCAGGCACCTTCTCGTGCAACGCGCTGATGGTCAGCGGCCGACCATTGAGGAGCACGACCGCGACCGGCTTTCCGGTCGCTTGCACGGCCAGCGCGAGTTGTTGCTGCACGCCAGGCAGATCCAGCGACGTGCGGTTGTTGGCCTCGCCGCTCATGTCCTGGTGTTCTCCGAGGAACATGACCACGGCATCCGCCGCGCTTGCTATCCGCACGGCCTCGGCGAAACCTGACGTGTCAGAACCTTCGATAGCGGCTCCTTTCGCGTATAGCACTTCGGTACCCTTGCCCACCGCAGCCTGCAGACCCTCCAGCGGCGTCACGGCATCTTCCGGACGACCCGCCGCAGCCCAGCTGCCGAGCATCGCCTTACGATCCTGCGCCAACGGCCCGATCACGGCCAGCGTGCGCAGCGTTTTCGACAACGGCAGCACGTTGCCTTCGTTCTTCAGCAAGACCAGCGACTCGCCCGCCATGTCACGCGCGGCGCGACGATGCTCGGGCGTCAGCGTCCGCGCCTGCTCGCGCGACACGTCGTTGTACCGGTAAGGATCGTCGAACAATCCAAGCACGCACTTGGCGTGCAGGACGCGGCGGACGGCGGCATCCACTTCTGCGATCGGCAGCTTCCCCGACCGCACGGCCGCCGGCATCTCCTTTACGTAAATGTCGCTGACCATGTCGACATCGACGCCGGCGTTCAAGGCTTTGAGGCCGGCTTCCGTGCGCGTCGCCGCCAGGCCGTGCGGCATCAGTTCCGCGATGCCGGTGTGATCGCTGACTAGCACGCCTTCGAAGCCCCACTCTTTTCGCAGCACGCCATCGATGAGTTCGCGATTCGCATGCATGGGCACGCCCGCGACCTCGTTGAACGCCGCCATGACTGATTGCACGCCGGCGTCCACGGCAGCGTGGAACGGCGGCAGGTACACCTCGCGCAGCGCCCGCTCCGAAATGTCGACGGTGTTGTAGTCGCGGCCCGCTTCGGCGGCGCCGTAGGCGACGAAATGTTTTGCAGTGGCAAGCAATGTGTCGTCCGCGCCCAGGTCGGTGCCCTGGAACCCATGCACGCGCGCCGCCGCCATGGCCGATCCCAGGTAGGTATCTTCGCCCGCGCCTTCGACGATCCGGCCCCAGCGCGGATCACGTGCGATATCGACCATGGGTGCATACGTCCAATGCACCCCGTGCGCCGTCGCCTCGACCGCGGCGATGCGGGCGGCGTTTTGGACGGCATCGACATCGAAACTCGCCGCTTCTCCCAAGGGCACAGGAAAGATGGTGCGGAATCCATGGATCACGTCATGCGCGAACAGCAGCGGGATGCCCAGACGTGATTCCTCGACCGCGACGCGCTGCAAGTCGCGGGTGCGCTGCGCGCCGTACATGCCCAGGAAGGAACCGATCCGCCCCTCGCGTATCTGCTTTTCGCTGCCTGCCCGGGCACTCGGACCGGTGTCGCTGCCGAGGCCGGGAGGCTGATTCAACTGGCCGAGTTTTTCTGCCAGCGTCATGCGGCCGAGCAAGGACTCGATGAAAGCGGATCCGTTAGCCGCCTGCCCTGCCGCAGCAGGTGGAGTGCAATCAGCCGCCGTGACAGAGGTCGCCAGCGACGCGAGCGCCAATCCGACGAACAGGGGTAGGAGCCGTTTTCCCGAAAGTTCGTCTCGGGTCCGCGCCTGGATGGCTAGGCCCTTCCGGCTGGACAAGACCCCGTGATTCCGATCCCTTTCCATGGCTGCTCCCCGCGTTCGATGATTTGCGGGCGACTGTAATCGTTTTCAGAATCGCTTGTAAAATGTCCCGCGTCCAGGACGTGACGCGTTTCCGGTCACGCCTCGCCTGGCGTGTGCACCTTGATCTGCAGCGCATGGATATCGGTCTCCATCAATCCACCGAGCGCCGCATAGACGGCACGATGACGGCGCAATGGCGTCATGCCGGCGAAGGCTGCGCTGACGATGCTGACGGCGAAATGGCCACGTCCATCCTGGGCGCCGGCATGGCCGGCATGGCGGTGACTGTCGTCGCGCACTTCGAGCGCGCTCGGCGCGAAAGCCGCCTGCAGCGCCTCGCGGATCGCGGCCACGCGCCGCTCCTTCGGCAAGGGTCCGGTCACGATCATGGCAACACCAGCTTGAACGGGCGCACCTCGACGCGCGCATAGACGCCTGCCGCCAGATAGGGATCGGCATCGGCCCAGCCGCGCGCGGCATCGAGCGAGGCGAACTCGGCAATGACGATGCTGCCGCTGAATCCGGCAGGGCCCGGGTCTTCTGCATCGATCGCGGGGCACGGGCCAGCCAGCAGCAGGCGTCCTTCGTCGCGCAGGGCCGTCAGCCGCGCGATATGCTGCGTGCGCGCCTGCAGGCGTTGTGTCAGGACATCGGCGCCGTCGTATCCCTCGATCGCGTACCACATCGGGCTCTCCTGTCGGCGAAACGGGATCGCCTTGGATATGGTGCACTGGCGATCGCGTCGGCGACAAACGCCCCGCTCCCACCTTACGTGCCGTCGACAATCCGGAACACGGATACGCGATGCAGTCAGGGTCGCTACCTTCGCCAAGGCCCTCGCGCACGCGCAATGTCAGTGTCGACGCGCCCGCCGGACCCCGTGCGACCACGCAAGCACGTTCAGCGCGATAGCTGGACAGTGGCCATCCCAGCCCGTACCCTTGCCCTCACTTGAGGCCGGCAGCAGCGGCCCGTCGCGGTCCAGGCAGTGAAGCCGGCGCCACGAACCGCGCGTTGACACCGCGCAAGCTGCGCCCCACCCGGCCCCAGCCCGACGATCCCCCAGCTGTCCGACGCCGCATCCGTGTGGCGTGTGCCGCCTGTGCCGTCCGGCAAAAGCTCGACTTGCGACGCGTCCCCCGGACGTTGCGAGACCTGGCCGCGGCCCGCCGCGCGTCATAGCAATCCTGTGTGGCCCGGAGGGGGCCGCGAACCGAATGACCGAAGACACCGCTCCCGGCGCAACCGCCCCATTGCATGCGCATCCACATGCGCCCCATCAGCAGGAAATGCCGCTGGCGGTGGTGCATGGCCAGGCCATGCTGCAGATCCCGCAAGATCTGTACATCCCGCCCGACGCGCTCGAAGTCATCCTTGATGCCTTCGAGGGTCCGCTTGACCTGCTGCTCTATCTGATCCGCCGCCAGAACCTCGACATCCTCGACATCCCGGTCGCCGAAATCACGCGCCAGTACGTCGAATACATCGGCGTGATGCAGGACCTGCGTTTCGAACTGGCGGCCGAATACCTGGTGATGGCGGCCATCCTGGCGGAGATCAAATCGCGCATGCTGCTGCCGCGCGCTTCGATGGACGAGGCGGAGGAAGGCGATCCACGTGCCGAACTGGTGCGCCGGCTGCAGGAATACGAGCGGTTCAAGCAGGCAGCCGAGGACATCGACTCGCTGCCCAGGCAGGATCGCGACACCACGCCCGTCTCCGCCTACGTGCCGGACCGTGCCGCGGTGCGCCTGCCGCCGCCGGTCGACCTGCGCGAGATGCTGCTGGCGTTGCACGACGTGCTCAAGCGCGCCGAGCTGTTCACCCATGTCGCGATCAAGCGCGACGCCCTCAGCGTGCGCCAGCGCATGGGCGAGGTGCTGACGCGGCTGGCCGACGGCAAGTTCCACCGTTTCGAGTCGCTGTTCGAGCCGCGCGAGGGCAAGCTCGGCGTGGTGGTGACGTTCCTGTCGCTGCTCGAGCTGGCCAAGGAACACCTGCTCGACATCGTGCAGGAAGGTCCGTTGGCGACGATCTACCTGAAGTCGCTCGCCACGGCCGAGGGCGATGCGGGGACGCTGGAACTGACCAGCGAATTCGACGATGAAGACAATGCCGCGAACGACGATGTCGAGCGATAGGCCGCTGCACGTTTTGCCGTCATTCCCGCGTAATCCGCAAGCCACCGGGTCCCCGTCTTCGGGGAATGACGTCTGATACGACCTCCATTTACGAACACAAAGCATTTCATGGACCAACACCTCATCACCCGCATCGTCGAAGCCGCATTGCTCGCGGCCAGCCAGCCACTGACCCTGGCGCAGCTGCACGGTCTGTTCCCGCTCGACGAGCCCGCCCCCGACGACAGCGTCGAACGCGCGCTCGAGGTGCTGCGCGAAGGCTGCGCCGGTCGCGGCATCGAGCTGGTCGAACTCGCCTCCGGCTACCGCTTCCAGGTCCAGGCCGACGTGCACCCCTGGGTGGCGCGCCTGTGGAGCGAGCGCCAGACCAAGTACACGCGCGCCACGCTGGAAACGCTGGCGCTGATCGCCTACCGCCAGCCGATCACGCGCGGCGAGATCGAGCAGGTGCGCGGCGTGTCGGTCAACAGCAACATCATCAAGGCGCTCGAGGAACGCGAGTGGATCCGCGTCGTCGGCCATCGCGACATCCCCGGCCGGCCCGAACTGCTCGGCACCACCCGCGGCTTCCTCGACTATTTCGGCCTCAAGCGCCTCGACGAGTTGCCGCCACTGTCGGAACTGAAGGACTTCGGCGAACTCGAGCCGCAGTTCCAGTTCAACGGCGAAGAGATGCCGATCGGCGACATCGCGCTCGACGGCGGCGCGCTCGACGGCGGCGCGCTCGACGGCGACGCGGAAGCCGACGGCGTCCGCGAAGGCTCGTCCGACGCAACCGGTCACGACATCGACGAAAGCACCGCCGACCACCAGATTCACGACGCGCCAGACAAGACCGATGGCGACCAAGACGCCACGGATTTTCCCGACTACACCGAAACGCAAGACGACTCGAACGATACAGCCCTCGCCGAAGACGGCGACAGCACCGGAGCACGACATGAGTGAGCAACAAGACAAAGGCCGCAAGCTGACATTGAAGCGCGGCACCGAACAATCCGCCGAAGCGCCGCGCCTCGAAGAGCGCCTGCACAAGGTGCTCGCGCAAGCCGGACTCGGCTCGCGCCGCGCGCTCGAGCAGCGCATCGCCGACGGCCTGGTCAAGGTCAACGGCGAAGTCGCGCAGGTCGGCATGAGCATCAAGGGCGGCGACAAGGTCGAGATCGACGGCCGCAGTTTCGTCGCCAGCGCCCTGACCGAACCGAGCCGCGTGCTGATGTACAACAAGCCCGAAGGCGAGGTCACCACGCGCGAGGATCCCGAGGGCCGGCCGACCATCTTCGAAGCGTTGCCGGCGCTGAAGGGCGCGCGCTGGATCGCGATCGGCCGCCTCGACATCAACACCACCGGCCTGCTGCTGCTGACCACCGACGGCGAACTGGCCAACGCGATGATGCATCCGTCGTTCGAGGTCGAACGCGAATACGTCTGCCGCGTGCGCGCGCCTGAAGGCATGGACACGGTGCCCGAGAACATCGTCGACCGCCTGCGTCGCGGCGTCGCATTGGAGGATGGTCCAGCCAAGTTCGACAACATCGAACGCATCGGCGGCACCGACTCCAACGAATGGTTCCAGGTGCTGCTGAAGGAAGGCCGCAACCGCGAGGTGCGGCGCCTGTGGGAATCGCAGGGCTGCCAGGTCAGCCGCCTCAAGCGCATCCGTTACGGCAGCGTCTCGCTGCCGCAGCCGCTGTTGCGCGGGCAATCGCAGGAACTGGGCGCGGAGAAAATCGAAGCGCTGCGCAAGGAACTCAAGCTCGATGAAGGTCCGCCGCCCGCGCTGACGCTGCAGCCGGTGATCGGCCAGCGCAAGGCGACCAAGTCGACCGTGCATGTCGGCCGCGACGGGACCAAGTCGGACAACGCCTATCTCGGTGGCAACAGCACCGCCGACGAAGGGCGGGAGCTGCGCCGTTTCGACCACGTGCGCGAGGATCGTGGCCGCGGCCGTTTCGGCAACAAGAAGCCACATGGCGGCCTGACCGTCAGCGGCGAGGCCGCGGCCAAGCAGGCCAACAAGCCCTACAAGCCCAAGGGTGCAGGCGGCCAGCGCGGTCGCGGCGATCGCCAGCCCGGCGCGCCGGAAGGCGGCACGCCGGGCACCTTCAAGACCTGGTACGTACCGGAAGGCGTAGATACCGGGCCTGCCGGGCATCGCAATGTCGACAACAGCTCGCGCGGTCCCCGCAAGCCGTATGGCCCCCCTCCCGCGGGCGCACGCCCTGGTGGGCCAGGCG
>JACMKK010000203.1 GCA_014380115.1 Luteimonas sp.
GATCCTGTTCACGACCGCCGACCCGCTGCCCTTCCCGGTCCCCGAGCTCGCTCTGGGCTGCCTGTGCAAGCCCTACAGCTGCTACAGCGTCGGCCAGTCGCTGCGCATCGCCGAGCATATCATCGGCGGATTGAGCAACCCATTCGAAGTCCCCCACGAACTCGAACTCTATTGAGAAAATTCCCGCTTGCCAATCTCCGCTCGCCGCTGCCTAGCGGTGCTGTCGAACAGCACCGGCTCGTTCTTGCGCACCTGCTCAATTCCGGCCGGGCGATCCGCGCCGACAGCCGGGCGAGCGAGACCGGCCGTCGGCAAGGAAATCCCCGGCGTCGGGCCGCTGGTGGCAAGCGCGCTGGTCGCCACCATGCCCGACCGCATATGTTCAAGACCGGGCGGGGTCTGTCGGCCTGGCTGGGGCTGGTCCCGCGCTAGAACTAGTCCTGCGGCAAGGAGCGGCTCGGCGGAATCACCAAGGCCGACGATACCTATCTTCGCAAGATGCTCTTCGTAGGCGCCATGGCGGTCATCTGCCATGCCGAGCGGCATGGTACGCGGCGGTCGTGGCCGACATCTTGCGTCGCCGCGCGGGTCGTGACGATCGCGCTGGCCAACAAGATCGGCCGGACCGCTTGGGCCTTGATGAACAGCGGCGAGCACTACCGCGGGCCGGCCGTCGCATGAGCTAAAAGCGCGCCGCGTTTGACGAGGTTGGCAAGAGCAGGAGACTGGCTGACGCAAGCTGCCGTATGGCCGATGATCGGGAAAACCCGTGTGCGACCCTGCGCCTCGAGCGCGTGCAATTGGTAGGGACCCACGATCGGCGAACAAGGCGTAATGGCCAGTGGCACATCGATACGCCGCAACAACACGTCGAAGACATGGCCGCATACCAACACCGCGGCTGCATCAGCAAGAACTGAACTTGCTAACGAGGGCCGTCCAGACAAGGTCGAAGGCGGTCACCGTCTCGTCGGCGTTCCGACTACGTAACGCGCCGCTTTGAGGGCCGCGACGGTGCCCAACGTCATTTCCCGCATTTCGGGACGTAATGGACTTTCGGAATTAGCCGGGCGGGGGTCGTCACGCAGAAGTTGAGATAGCGTGCCTGTCGCCAGTCGGAGCGGAGATCGCGGGGTCCGACGAGATACACGAGATACCCGGTTGAGGACGGGGTAGAGGTCCGATTATTTAAGCTTACAAGCGACGGACGATAATTTAAACTTGGGTGGAGAGTACAAGTGGCATCGTCGTCCACTCTGCTCAACTAAATTTGCGAGTTCAGGAACTCAGACCAGGTCTCCATCAGTTCGCGGCGGCGCCCAATCGCGGCCCCATACTTACCAACTTGTTCAGCCTTGTTTGGGACGGCGTGCGCAAGCGCTTGCTCGACCAGTTCGCGAGGGTAGTCGGTGGCATCTCCGGCCCAGTCTTTGAACATAGAGCGGAAACCGTCCGTCGTGACACTGTTGCGCTTCATCCGCCGTAGCAGCATCGACATCGCCCCTTCGGACAGAGGTGCACCATTGACAGCGAACACCCGCATATCAGGCTGCCATGCCTCTGGCCGGAGGTCGTTGAGTAACTCAATGGCTGCGCTAGACAGCGGTACGGCATGCTCAACGCCAGACCCCATTCTAGTCGCGGGGATGCTCCAAAGCTTAGCATCTAAGTCAATCTCACCCCAAGTGGAACCCAAGCCTTCCCCGCGCCGCGCGGCAGTAAGGATCACGAACTCAAGGCACCGAGCAGCCAAGGCTTGACGCCGACCCAGCTCAGCCATGAAGGTTGGCGCCTCTTTCCACGGCAGTGCGGGACGAGGGCGTTGATCCAGCTTCGAAGGGGCAGGAAGCAAAAGAGCCAAGTGCCCCCGCCAGGCAGCGGGGTTCAGCGCATCTTTGGATCTGAAGCCGCTCGTTTTGGCCGCATCCAGGATCTTCACAATTCTTCTGCGTACGCGGTTTGCGGTCTGCGGTAGTCGCAGCCAAATCGGTTTCAGAACGGCAAGGACGTCATCGGTACCAATTTGGTCGACTGGCTTTCGCGAAAGAAGCCTCGCGTGATCGCGCAGAGTGTTACGCCATTCTTGCCCAAGTATCGCGTTCTTCCAGTTACTTTCGACGCTGGTGATGTAGCGTTCCGCGAAGTCGCCAAATGTCGGCATCGTGCTTGGCTCTTCCGCAACTGGATGGGTTATCTCCATCAGCGGACCATGGCCGATTGCTAACGCCCCACGCATTTTGCTAGCTAAGCAACGAGCCGTCGCCAACGACACGCTCGAGGCTCCCCCCAAATCGATCTCAATGCGCTTTCCCCCGTGGGAAGCTATGAAGACCCACGATCGCGAACCTCCCGAAGTAATTCTCAAATATAGCCCGCCCCCGTCAGCATGGCGCCCGGGCGCTTCGAGTGTTGCCACCTGCCGCGCAGTGAGTTTGTTGATTGAGCGCGACATGCCGTATCTCCACGGCTTGCTATGCCCACCCCGATGCCCTCTTTCAATAGGGTTCTGGACGAACTTAAACGAATAGCTCCTGACGAGAGGCTCGCCATGCGATGCACGTAAGACCATCCAAATAGGGTCGGCAAGTTGGCTCTTCACGAACGTTTGGCACCGTCTTGCGCATGACCTGCGACCCACGTTGTGCTGGGACGCGCCCGGTTTCGAGCGATATTTCCACACCTTCCCGATCTCGGCCGATGTCTAACACCGCGCCCGCTATCCTCCACAATGCGGCAGTCGGCGTGGCGGGCACGAAGTCGAGGCGCGGGTCAATCCCTCCTTTGACTCAAGGTTAGTCGCGAACGCGCTTACGGGGGCTGTCGTTGAGTTTGGCTCGTTGAGGCGAACGACGCGCAAACTCTCGGGCCAATTCAATCAAATCCAGTGAGTAGCGCTCTGCAAAGGCTCTCTCGCCAATGCGGTGCTGCTCACCGTGGCGATCGCAACATAGGCTGATGACCCACTTGTCCGACGGCTTGAGGGCTATTCCCCCGTCGGTTCCGCCACGAACATGCGCGCACTCTATCGGCAATCGCGGGCATCCCCGAACCGAGCAGTGATGGCGTATCACCCATGCGCGATGCGCCGGGCATACTCGAACCCGCTGGTCCCGTCCCGGCTGACGCTGCCTCGCTGGGAGCTTAAGCACGCTCCAGCTCCTTGGCCTTAGTCTTGGCGTTCTTGCGCGTCCGCGCAGTCGCCGCAGGCGTTGCCGCGCGGGCCGGGTGACTCAAACCACCGGCGGTGGTGGTCGGCGACACGGTACGGCGCCGCGCCGCGAACTCGACGCCGATGGTCTGGTATAACTCGCCCCGTTGTCGTTGGATTGCCTTCAGCATTGCTCGGTTCGTGTCCTGGAGCCGGCCCAGTGCTTCTTCGCTTTGGCAAACCCTGATCATTTCGATCACGTCTTTGCTCCACTGATCCCAACCCTGCACCGGTTCGGGATCGTGGCTTTTTGCAACGACGAGCTTGCCACGGTCAGGGTCATCCTGGCCCACGACGGGGATGCAGAAGGCCTGCAGCATCACCGACTTATACGCTGCCGACATGGCCTTGGCCGTGGCCTTGTCGCTTTCATCCAAAGCCTCGCCGAACGATTCAACGGTGTGACACGACCCATCCTCCACGCTGATGAGATCGAATGCGACCTTGAGCGTGACATGACATAATCGAGCGGCAAAAGTCACGGATTTCGAACTCGATAAGTCTATTTTTGAAAGCGAGCTTTCAGCGCGCGGCAATCGTCCGGGCTAAACCGAAGGCCTTGCGAACGCACCTCTCGTTCCGAGAGCCAGCTCGGCCACCGAAAATGACATATAACGCTCAGACGTTAGGGCCAGGTTCGACTGGAGAATCAAGCGGTCCCCATCGGAACAGCTCGCCGGCATACCGGACGAGCAGCAGCAGTACGCTCGGCAAAAGCAATGTGTTGATGATGTCGTGCACCCCGCTGACCACCTGCCACGGCCGCACTACGGGCTCCATACCACGACGGAGGTCGAGTAATTCGTTGATGAGCTCAAGCGCGAGCACCCAAAGCCAGGGAAGGGCATGACCGAGCGAGCGGCGCGACAACTTCGCGGCAACCACTTGAATCAATAGCGCCGCATAAATGTGCAGCGCGTCCTTCTCGATCAGCATGCGCGCCGCTTCATTCTTCAGGCTAAGCCAGTCCATTTGCCCTCACCGCCACTTGGTCCCGCGTTCAAAGCACGATGAACCGAGACCGAGACACGCCACGGCCATAGGGGTCGCGGCGTGTCTTTGTCATCAGGC
>JACMKK010000204.1 GCA_014380115.1 Luteimonas sp.
CACCAGCAGGTTGTGGAACATCTGCTCGCGGAAATAATTCGGATAGCGGTCGCTGACGTTCTGCAGGTAGCCGGCGCCGTGCACGAACATCACGATCGGATACTTCTTCCCGCGCTCGACGGTCTTCGGGCCGTAATACTTGCCCCAGACGGTGCCGGCGCCGTGCTTCGACGGTACCTGCACATACTCCGGCTCGATCCATTCGCGCGCCTTGAACGTGGGCTTGCGCGTGTCGGTGAGCTGCACCACGCCATCGCCGTTCGCGTCGACCACCGCGAGTTGCGGCGGCGTGTAGCTGTCGGAATGGCGCACCAGCAGCTTCGTCCCATCCGGCGAGGACACGAAACTTTCGACACCGTCGAGCGCGGTGAGCTCGCGCACCGCGCCGCCAGCGGCCGGTACCGAGCAGGCCTCGTAGTCGCCGGGCCAGGCGCGATTGCACAGGAACAGGAAGCTGCGTCCATCCGCGGACAGCTTCGGCGAAGAAACCTCCCAGCGACCTGAAGTCAGCGCACGACCCTTGCCGCCGTCGGCCAGGTAGAGATGCGAGTAGCCGGATTGCTCGGACAGGAACCACAGCGTGCTGCCATCGGGCAGCCAGTCGAATTCGTTGAACGTCCAGTTGATCCAGGCCTCGTCGTGCAGGCGATGCCGCGACTGCAGCTTCGCCGTGGCGAGGTCGACCGACGCCAGCCAGCGATCCTTGTTGTCGATCGCGCGTACCAGCACCGCGACGTTGCGGCTGTCGCTGCTCCAGTGGATCGCCGGACCGCTGCCGTCGCCGTCGGTCTCGATGCGCACGTCGCGGTTGCCCTTGAGCGGATCCTGCTTCGCCGCCTTGCGCAAGGCGGCGAGCGGATCGTCGGCGATGCCCGGCAGCGCGTCGTACTTGAGCTCGCTGACCTTGCCCCCGGCCACGTCGACCAGCCACAGCTTGTGCGGCACCGGCGCGTTGCGGCCGACGCGCGTGCGCACTTCCTCGAATTCCTCGTAGCCCGATTCGGTCACGTATTTCGGCATCTTGCCGGCGGTGCCGGCTTCGGCATCCTTGGCCTGGGTGACGACGACCAGCCAGCGCGCGTCCGGCGACAGCGCGCTGTCGCTGATCGCGACCTTGTCGCCGAGATAGACCGGCGCCGGCACGCGGGTCGGATCGGCCTTGCGCCAGTCGCGGTCCTGCGCATCCTGCGCATCACGGCGCGCGCGATCGTCCTTCAGCGTGCCGATCAGGCGCAGCTGGCGGTCGCGCAGGTCATCTGCTTCCGGCGCGGCAGCAGGATCTTTTTCCGCCTTGACGATGGTCGCTTGCGCGACCGTCTTGCCGTCCCAGCGATACCAGTCGTTGCCGACGCGCCACACCAGGCCGCCGTCGCGGCCCCATTGCGGGCGTGCTTCGTCGACGTCGCTGCGCGTGAGCTGCGTCAAAGCGCCGCTGCGCAGGTCGCGCACGAAGACATCGCCGTTGCGCACGAACGCCATGCGCGCGCGCTGCGCGTCGTAGACCGGTTGCGCACCGTCGAGCGTCGCGCGCGTCGCGCCGTCGATGCGTTCGGCTGCCGCGTTACCGTCGATGGATTGCTGATAGGTGTCGCGGATGCTCGCGCCGTCGCGCTTGAGCGTGTACTGCACGCGGCGTCCGTCCCAGGCCCACCAGGCATCTTCGACCGGCGGCCCGATCCAGTCGGGATCGGCCATGACCTGTTGCAGCGTCAGCGGGATCACCGGTTGTGAAGCCGCCGGCTGTGAAGCCGCCGGCTGTGAAGCCGCCGGCTGTGAAGCCGCCGACTGCGGATCCGCCGACTGGGCGTTGGCGACGGCAGTGGGAGAGAGCAGGGCGGCGCAGAGCAGCAACGAACGCGTCATGGCAGGCGGGCGGTTGGCGAGGACGCGGCAGCCTAGCAGTTGCCGCGTCCGGCCAGCAGCGCCGATGGTCACGTGCAGCGGAGATCGCGCCACACGTCCTTGTAGCAGCGGGCCTTGCCCGCGATGCCGCTCGTGTCATGCATCCAAAAGAGCAATCGCGGGCAAGGCCCGCTCCTACGGCGATGCCGATCCCTGGCGCGCACTTTGCAGCGGCTGATGACGCGGCGCACAATATGTATCGAAACGACGACTAAGTTGCGTCATCACTAGGGAGTGATGTCATGGATGCGCTGTTGCTGTCCCGGATCCAGTTCGGATTCGTGATCTCGTTCCATATCCTGTTCCCGGCCTTCACCATCGGCCTGGCGCACTGGCTGGCCTTCCTCGAATGGCGCTGGTTGCGCACGCGCGCTGCGGTGTGGCGCGATCTCTATTTCTTCTGGGTCAAGATCTTCGCGATCTCGTTCGGCATGGGCGTGGTCAGCGGCATCGTCATGAGCTTCCAGTTCGGCACCAACTGGGCCGTGCTCAGCGAGCGCGCCGGCGCCATCCTCGGGCCGCTGCTGTCGTACGAGGTGTTGACCGCGTTTTTCCTCGAGGCCAGCTTCCTCGGCGTGATGCTGTTCGGCTGGAAGCGCGTGTCGCCGAGGCTGCATTTCCTGGCCACCTGCATGGTCGCGCTGGGAACGCTGTTCTCGACGTTCTGGATCCTCGCCGCCAACAGCTGGATGCAGACGCCACAGGGGCACGAGATCGTCGATGGGATGTTTTTGCCGGTCGACTGGTGGGCGATCATCTTCAATCCGTCGTTCCCGTACCGGCTCGCGCACATGGTGCTGGCTGCGTTCCTCACCACTTGCTTCGTGATCGGCGGCGTCAGCGCGTGGTACCTGCGCCGCGGCGTGCACGTCGAGGCGAGCCGGAAGATGTTGAAGCTGGCCGTGATCTTCGCGGCGATTGCGGTGCCGGCGCAGATCCTGACCGGCGACCTGCACGGCTTGAACGTCGGCGAGCACCAGCCGGTCAAGCTGGCCGCGATCGAGGGGCACTGGCACGCCGAGGGAGAAGGCGAAGGCGTGCCGCTGGTGCTGTTCGCACTGCCCAACCAGGCCAAGGAGCGCAACGACTACGAGATCGCGATCCCGCGCCTGGGCAGCCTGGTGCTGACACACAGCTGGGACGGCGAGATCCTGCCGCTGAAGTCCGTGCCCGCGAGCGAGCGGCCGCCGGTGGCGCCGGTGTTCTGGGCATTCCGGATCATGGTCGGGCTCGGCACGCTGATGCTGCTGCTGACCGTGTGGTCGTTGTGGGCCTGGCGGCGCGGCCGCCTGTTCGAATCGCGCTGGCTGCTCGATGGCTGGCGCCTGCTGAGTCCGGCTGGCTTCGTCGCGCTGCTGTGCGGCTGGTACGTGGTCGAGATCGGCCGCCAGCCCTATGTCATCTACGGCCTGCTGCGCACCAGCGAGGCGGTCAGCCCGAACATCCAGGCTGCGGCGGTGATGTTTTCACTGGTGATCTTCGCCATCGCCTACGCGGTCATCTTCGGCGCCGGCATCTGGTACATGCTCGGCCTGGTGCGCAAGGGTCCGCAGCCGCAGGAGCCTGCGCCCGATACCGAGCACGGCGACAAGACGCCGGCGCGACCGCTGTCGGTCGGCGATGCCGGAGACGTGCAGGAGGCTGCGCCATGACCCTGGAAACCGTGCTGCCGGTGGTGTGGTTCGGCGTGATCGGCTTCGGCGTGCTGATGTACGTGCTGCTCGATGGCTTCGTGCTGGGCCTCGGCATCCTCGCGCCGTTCGCCGAGGATGAAGCCCAGCTCGACCACATGATGAACACCGCCGCGCCGATCTGGGACGGCAACGAGACCTGGCTGGTGCTCGGCGGCACCAGCCTGCTGGCCGCGTTCCCGAAGGCCTATGCGATCGTGCTCTCGGCGCTGTACCTGCCGGTGCTGCTGATGCTGATCGCGCTGATTTTCCGCGGCGTCGCGTTCGAGTTCCGCTTCAAGGCCAAGCGCAGCAAGCCGTTCTGGGGCGCGGCGTTCGCGCTCGGCTCGATGCTGACCGCGTTCGCGCAGGGCGTGATCCTCGGCGCCCTGGTCGAGGGCATGCCGCTGCAGGAAGGCAAGTACATCGGCGGCGCGTTCGACTGGTTCAGCCCGTTCTCGATGCTGACCGGCGTTGCGGTGGTGTTCGGCTACGCATTGCTCGGCAGCGGCTGGCTGATCCTCAAGACCGAGGGCCGCTTGCAGCAGGTCGCGCGCGGGCTGATGCGGCCACTGGTGCTGGTGGTGGTCGCGTTCATGGGTCTGGTCAGCGCCTGGCTGCCGTTCCTGGACTCCAGGATCATGGCGCGCTGGTTCGAGGACGGGAATTTCTGGTGGCTGTCGCCAGTGCCACTGCTGGCGCTGGCCAATGCCGTGGCGTTGTGGCGTGCGGCGATGCGGGAAGGCCGCGATGCCAGGCCCTTCATCTTCGCGCTGAGCTTCTTCGTACTCGGATTCGCCGGTCTCGTGCTCGGGATCTGGCCGAACATCGTGCCACCGGCGCTGACCATCTGGGAGGCCGCCTCGCCGCCGTCATCACAGGGGTTCGTGCTGGTCGGGCTGGTGATCCTGCTGCCGATGATCCTCGGATACACCTATTGGTCGTATTCGGTATTCAGGGGCAAGGTCGCGGCGGATGCGGGGTATCACTGAAAGGGTGATTGCCTGAACGCCAAAAAGTTGTCATCCCGAGCGTAGCGAGGGATCTGCTTGCCGGGCTTTCGACAGCCGGTCCCTCGCTACGCTCGGGACGAGAAGCTGCCGATCGCGGTTTGCGGGTTCCGTCATCGCATCCTTTCCCGCACAATCCCAGCGTATTTCCCGCCTGCGGATCGATGCACGCCTACGTCTACAAAAGCCAGCGCAAGGCCGATACCTACGTCTATCTCGCCGCGCGCGATGATTTCGGACGCCTGCCCGAGCCCTTGCGAACGCAGCTCGGTCCGCTGCAGTTCGTGCTCGACATCGCGCTGACGCCGCAGCGCAAGCTCGCCCGCGAGGACGCGGCCGCCGTGCGCGAGAACCTCGCCAGCCGCGGCTTCCACCTGCAGTTTCCGCCGCGCAACGACCGCGACCCGATGAGCGAGGATTGGGGCACCGATGCGTGAGTCCGCCGATACGCAGGTGCCGGGTCTGCGGCCGTCACGCGCTCGGATACCCAACATCCGCAAGCACGCGACGATCGCGTTTGCCATCGGCGCGGCACTGACGTTGCTGGCCGGATTCGGTGGCCTGATCGCAGCCGTCGCCGGCACGCTCGCGCAGCCGGCGTTCGCGCTGGCGCTGCGCGTGCTGCGCTCGAGCGACCAGGTCGATGCAAGCATCGAACGGGTAACGCTGCAGCGCGACGCCGTCGCCTTGCTGGGGCTATGGGGCATCGCACTGGTGTTCGCGGCCTTGCTGATCGCCTGGCCGTTGTCGGCGCTGCTGCAGAGCCATGGACTCGGCGCGGCAGTCGGCCTGAGTGCGGTGGCCGGCGTGTGCCTGATCGGGGTGTGGCGCACGTGGCCGCTGTGGCATTCGATCGAACACGACGGCGGCAGCCTCGTCGCGCAATGGCATGCGCTCGGCGATGCCGACACCGCGGCATGGCGCGGCCTGACCGCTGCCGCGCTGGTCGCGCTGGTGATGGCAGGCGTGTTGGTGCTGGCGTGGCCGGGCGTACTGACGGCGTCCGAGCGCTGGATCGTCGCGGTGCTGAGCCTGGGGCTGTGGCCGCTCTGCCATTGGGCGTTGCAACGCCTTGATGCGCCGCTCGTGCACGCGGAATCCTATGCTGGCGACGAGGCCGACACGGGCGCCGCGACGTTCGACGGCGACCCGGCGGCG
>JACMKK010000205.1 GCA_014380115.1 Luteimonas sp.
CCAGCCTTCAGGTACCTCGGCACCCGGCGCCAGCGAGCGGCTGAGCTGCAGGACCTCGCGGTCGTGATACAGCGTGGCCAGGTCCTCGGTCTGCTGCCAGAGCGCACCGTCGCCTTGCTCCTGCGCCTGCGTGTAGCCCTGAACGAGGAGTTCGCGCTGCTCCGGGTTGGACGTGGCCGCGTTGGCACGCGCCTGGATCTGCTGGCTGTCCTGTGCCGGCGGTGGCGGCGGTGGCGTGGTGATCGCCTCCACGACGCGGCTTGCCACCTGTCTAACGGAATCGATGATGTCGCCGAAATCGAAGGACATGGCAGCTATCCCGCAGAATGAATGCCGCCCCTTAGTACCGCGGCGCGCGATCGCCCGCCATTGGGGGCGACCCTAGGTGCCGCTCAGTGGCTCGCAATCTCGTCGTAGCCGCGGTTGCGGAACTGGATCAGGCACCAGCCATGGCCATGCGGATCGGCCAGCTGCACGATGCGGCCCCAAGCCGCGTCGCGGGTTTCGCCTTCCTGCACCGCGCCGGCAGCGACGGCACGGGCCACGGCGGCATCGAGATCGTCGACCACGACATCGCAATGCAGCGGCGTCCAGTGGCGCGCGTAGGTGCGCTTCGATTCGCCGGCGCCGGACGTGCCGTCGGCTTTGTGCAGGAGGTAGATCGGCACGGCCGCACCCAGCAGCTCGACCGCGTCGTCGCCGAAGCGGCGTCCGATCTGCAGGCCGAACGCCTGCGTGTAGAAGCGCTCTGCGGGCGCCAGTTCGGGGACATCGATGTTGACCAGCAACTGCATCGCCAGCGCCTCAGATGTCCCGCGCGAGGCTTGCCGCCAGGCCGATATAGCTGCCCGGCGTCATCTCCAGCAGGCGTTGCCTGGCATCGGCCGGCAGCTCGAGCGAGGCGATGAATTCACGCATCGACTTCTCATTGATGCCCTGGCCACGTGTCAACGCCTTCAGTTGCTCGTAGGGATTGGGCAGACCATGGCGGCGCATCACCGTCTGCACGGCTTCAGCGAGCACTTCCCAGGAGGCATCGAGATCGGCGGCCAGGCGTTCGGGATTGACGCTGAGCTTGCCGAGCCCACGCAGCAACGCATCGATGCCGACCAGCGCGTGGCCGAACGCGGTGCCGAGCGCACGCAGCACGGTCGAGTCGGTCAGGTCGCGCTGCCAGCGGCTGATCGGCAGCTTGGCGGCGAAATGCTCGAGCAATGCATTGGCGATGCCGAAATTGCCTTCGGCATTCTCGAAGTCGATCGGGTTGACCTTGTGCGGCATGGTCGAGCTGCCGACTTCGCCGGCCTTGACCGCCTGCTTGAAGTAGCCGAGCGAGACATAGCCCCAGATGTCGCGGCACAGGTCGGTGGCGATGGTGTCGATGCGCTTCTGCGCGTCGCAAAGTTCGGCGATGCAGTCGTGCGGTTCGATCTGCGTGGTGTAGGCGGCGAACTCGAGTCCGAGCGAACCGACGAAATGCCTGGCGAATGCCGGCCAGTCGACATCGGGATAACTGGCCACGTGCGCGTTGTAGTTGCCGACCGCGCCGTTGATCTTGCCGGTCAGCGACACGGCCGCGAGTTGCTCGCCCTGTCGTTGCAGGCGCGCGACGACGTTGGCCAGTTCTTTGCCGACCGTGGTCGGCGAGGCGGTCTGTCCGTGCGTGCGCGACAACATCGGCGACGCGGCATGCTCGTGCGCCATGCGGCGCAGCGCCTGGATCAGCTCGTCGAGCTTCGGCAGCAGCACCTCCTGTCGTGCCTCGTCGAGCATCAGTGCATAGCTGAGGTTGTTGATGTCCTCGCTGGTGCAGGCGAAGTGCACGAACTCCAACGCCGGGCCGAGTTCGACATCACCCTGCAGGCGTTCCTTGATGAAGTACTCGACGGCCTTGACGTCGTGGTTGGTGGTTTGCTCGATCGTCTTGACGCGTTCGGCATCGGACACCGAGAAACCGCTGCTGAGCTCGCGCAGGCGCGCGGCGGCCGGGCCGGAGAACGGCGGCAGCTCGACGATGCCCGGCGCTTCGGCCAGCGCCAGCAGCCATTCGATCTCCACCTTCACCCGTGCCTTGATCAGGCCGTACTCGGAGAAGATCGGACGCAGCGCGTCGACCTTGCCGGCGTAGCGGCCATCGAGCGGGGACAGGGCGAGCAGCTGGGCGTCGGACATTGGTGGCGGGACTCGGCGACGAAGCGGCCATTCTAATCGTTGCCGGCGTATCCTTCAGGCATCGCTCGTCGTTCCCGCGCAAGCGGGCCTTTGAACAGCCGCAGGCTGGTCATCCAGTTCTTCCGCGATGCGTCGTGGCCTGCGCGAAAGTCGCTGGGTTCCCGCCTGTGCAGGAATGACGGCCGTATTGCCCCGGACACGGAGACGACGACATGGCCTCGGCCAGAAAGAAAAATGCCTACCGCATCGAACACGACAGCATGGGCGAACTGCGCGTACCTGCCGATGCGCTGTGGGGCGCGCAGACGCAGCGCGCGGTGGAGAACTTCCCGATTTCCGGACGCCCGCTGCCGCGCGGCTTCATCCGTGCCCTGGGTTTGATCAAGGCCTCCGCAGCCGACATCAACGTCGCGTTGGGACTGTTGCCGAAAGGCAAGGCGCGTGCGATCCGCGCGGCCGCGTTGGAGGTCGCTGCGGGCAACCACGACGCTCAGTTCCCGATCGACACC
>JACMKK010000206.1 GCA_014380115.1 Luteimonas sp.
AGCCTGCTCGCGGCATTGCCGGAGAGCGCCGAGCGTTCGGCCTGGGCCGGCGGACTCAGCGCGATGGCGGCGCTGCTGCAGGGCCAGCGCGGCTTCTACGATGCGCGGGCGACCTCGCCGTTCCTGTTCGAGGACGGCAGCCCCTCGGCGACCAGTTTCTACGACACCGCGCCACTGCAGGCGACGCTGGAACGGCTGATCGACTTCGACCGCATCAACGACGACGACGCGACCCGCCTGACCGTCGGTGCTACGCGCGTGGACAACGGCAACTTCGTCTACTTCGACAGCAACGACACGCGTATCGGGCCGCAGCACGTGCTGGCATCGGCAGCGCTGCCGCCCGCATTCGCGCCGGTGACCATCGATGGGGAGGCGTACTGGGATGGCGGCCTGGTCTCGAACACGCCGCTCGAATACATCCTCGACGCATTGCCGCGCCGCGACACGCTGGCCTTGCAGGTCGACCTGTGGAGCGCGCGCGGGCCGCTGCCGAAGACGATGACCGACGTGCTCGAACGCATGAAGGACATCCAGTATTCCAGCCGCACGCGGCATGGCACCGATACCGCCGAACGCCTGCAGCGCCTGCGCTCGGCGCTGAACCAGCTGATCGCGAAGTTGCCGGGCGGCAAGCTCGACGCCGAGCTGCGCGCGGCGCTCGAACCGTGGCTGAGCGATCGCGTGTTCAACGTGATCCACCTGATCTACCAGGCCAAGCCGCACGAGGAGCAGTTCAAGGACTACGCCTTCGGCCGCTACGCGATGGAGGAGCACTGGGGCAGCGGCCAGCGCGACATGGCCGCGACGTTGCGGCATCCCGAATATTTCGTCCCGCCCGACCGTGACGTGGGCGTCGCCACGCACGACCTGCATCGTCTCGCCGGCAGGACGAAGGCCTAGGCCGCGCTCAGAACGGCTTGGCCAGCACCAGGTAGACGATCGCTATCAACGCGAAGACCGGGATCTCGTTGAACCACCGCAGCGCCTTCGACGACGGCAATGCACGGCCGCGCGCGACGCCTTTCAGCCAGCGCCCGGCGACGATGTAGTGCGCCAACAGCAGGGCGACCAGTGTGAGCTTGGCGTGCAGCCAGCCGCCGGTGATCCCGAAATGCAACCACAGCGTCAGGCCAAACACGGCGGCCAGGCCGAACATGATGTGTCCGAAGCGATACAGGCGGCTGCCCATCAGCAGCAGTCGTTCGCGCACTGCCGGCACGTCGCCCGCTTCGGCGAGGTTGACCAGGATACGCGGCAGGTAGAACACGCCTCCCATCCAGGCTATTACGAACACCAGGTGCGCGGTCTTGATCCACAGATATCCTTGCATGGCATGCTCCACCGTCGATCTCGGGAGCATGACACCGCACAGATCGATGCATCAAGGTTCGTGGGAATGCCGTGGTGCGTCGGGTTTGTCGCGCTGCTCATCGTCGGGCGGGTTCTCGCGGCTCTCGTGCGCGTGATCGCGTGGTGCCTCGCCATCCTTGTACAACTCGCGCGCGCGCGAATTCGACGGATCGGTATCGTCGTCCACTTGCGGCGGTTTCTTGCCCGGCTGCGGCTGGACGGCATCGCCCGATGCGCCGTCGCCGCTCTTGCGCTTCTGATCCGCGACCTTCTTGTCGTGCGCGATATTGCGTTCATCCGTCATCAGCTTGTCCCGCATGTGAGGAGCACGCAGTCTGGTCCGGCCCGTGCCTGTGGAGCGTGAATCCGGCGCGCTACCATGCACGGCATGGCCAAGCCCGCGAACGAAAAATCCTACGACCGCGACTATTTCCAACGCTGGTACCGCGACGGCGGTATCGGCGACCGCAAGCGCCTGGCGCGCAAGGTCGCGCTGTGCGTGGCCACCGCCGAATACCACCTCGAACGTCCGATCCGCACGGTGCTCGACATCGGTTGCGGCGAAGGCGTGTGGCGCGCACCGCTGCTGAAGCTGCGACCGAACCTGAAATACCTGGGCTTCGACGGCAGCGAGTATGCGATTGCCCGCTATGGCCGCAACCGCAACCTGCGCCAGGCGCGGTTCGGCGATTTCGCGCAGCTGCGGCCCTGCCCGCCCGTCGACCTGCTGGTCTGCAGCGACGTGTTGCACTACCTCGATGCGCGCGAACTCGATCGCGGCCTGCACGCGCTCGCCGACCTGTGCCAGGGCGTGGCGTTCCTGGAGACTTTCACGCGCGAGGACGACGCCGAGGGCGACGAGCACGAGTTCAAGTCACGCCCTGCCAGCTTCTATCGCCGCCGCTTCGAGGCACTCGGCTTGCGCGCGCTCGGTTCGCACTGCTGGTTGTCGCCGACGCTGGCCGCGGATGCGACCGCGCTCGAGGTCAACTGATCTTGGCGTTGCGTGCGGCCGTGCCTGCTCTCTTGCGCACCGGTTTCGCCGCCGCCTTGCGCAACGCCGCGTCGAGCGCCATGCGCGCCCAGGGCTGCATCGCCTCGGGCGAATCCAGCGCCTCGTCGGGCAGCGACCAGTAGCTCGTCGCGACCGACTTGCCCTTCGTGTCAAACACGAACGGCGCGCCGCCGCCGGCCTCGAATGCCGCCCGCGTCTGTTCATCGACTTTGAGGTGCAGCGCCTCGCCGGCCACCAGTCCGATCATGACCCCGTCGGCGTAGACGCCCCAGCCGCCGAACATCCGGCGCGCCTGCATGCTGCCCAGCGGCGCCAGCAGTTCCAGCAGGTATTCGACGAGGGGATCGCGGCTAGGCATGGCCTGAGCATACGGCGTCAGCCTGAACAGGCCGGACCTGGCTGTGGGATCTGGGACACAGGCCCCGTGCTGGGTTACGCTGCACTGCAGCAATCCGCTCCGATCCCTGGCCGACCATGCTCCTGTACCAGATGCACGAACTCAGCCGCGCGTGGATGGCGCCTTACACCTACTGGGCCGAAGCCGGCGCCAAGATGTACTCCGCCTCCGGCAGCTGGATGTCGTCCCTGCCCGGCGCCTCGCGCGCCGCCGCCGGTTACGAGCTGATGTACCGCATCGGCAAGGACTACGAGAAGCCGCGCTTCGATATCCACTCGATCGAGATGGACGGCAGCGAATATCCCGTCGTCGAACGCGAAGTCCTGAACAAGCCTTTCTGCCGCCTGTTGCGCTTCAAGCGCTATACCGACGACGCCGACAACATCGCCGGACTGAAGGACGATCCGCCGGTGCTGGTGGTCGCGCCGTTGTCCGGCCACCACGCCACGCTGCTGCGCGACACCGTGCGCACGCTGCTGCGCGACCACAAGGTCTATGTCACCGACTGGATCGACGCGCGCATGGTGCCGGACAGCGAAGGCGTTTTTCACCTCGACGACTACGTCGCCTACATCGAGGAGTTCATCCGCACGATCGGCGCGAAGGACCTGCACGTGATCAGCGTCTGCCAACCGACCGTGCCGGTGCTCGCCGCGGTGTCGCTGATGGCCGCGCGCGGCGAGCAGACGCCGCGCTCGCTGATCATGATGGGCGGCCCCATCGACACGCGCGAAAGCCCCACCGGCGTCAACAATCTCGCCACGCAGAAACCGCTGTTGTGGTTCGAGACCAACGTCATCCATACCGTGCCGGCGAACTATCCGGGACGCGGACGCCGCGTGTATCCGGGCTTCCTGCAACACACCGGCTTCGTGGCGATGAATCCGGAGCGCCACTTCGAATCGCACTGGGATTTCTACCAGGACCTGCTCAAGGGCGATCTCGATGACGCCGCGGCGCATCGTCGTTTCTACGATGAATACAACGCCGTGCTCGACATGCCGGCCGACTACTACCTCGACACGGTGCGCGTGGTGTTCCAGGAGCACCTGCTGCCGCGCGGCCTCTGGGATGTCGCCGGCGAACGCGTGAAGCCGTCTGCGATCCGCGACACCGCGCTGATGACGATCGAGGGCGAGCTAGACGACATCTCCGGCGCTGGCCAGACCCGCGCTGCGCATAAGCTCTGCACCGGCATCGCCGAGCGCGACCGTGAGCACCTCACCGTCAAGGGTGCCGGCCACTACGGCATCTTCAGCGGCCGTCGCTGGCGCGAGCAGGTCTATCCGCAGGTGCACGATTTCATCGCGCGGCATGCGGCGCCCGCGGCCGCGCCCCGGATCGCGGCAACAGCGAAGCCTGTATCGCGTGCAGTAGCGAAGCCGATCCGAAAGGCGAAGACGAAAGCGACAGCCAAGCCACGTTCGGTCGCCAAAGCCGCCAAGAAAAAAGCCCGGCGCTGATCGCACCGGGCTGTCTGTCTCTCGCGCCGTCCTGGCGGTCAGCTGTACTGTGCGGACTTCACCAGCAGGTGTTTGGCGAACAGGCCGTGCAGGCGGCCGATGCCGCGGGCCAAGTGCAAGGTCGCGAACAGCAGCACGAAGCCGGCCACGAACAGCAGCGGCAGCGACCACCAGCCGAGCGAGGTGCTGACCATGTTGTCGCCGAAGCGCAGGAACTGCCAGCCGTCGATGCTCATGCTCGTCTCGGCGATACCGAGCCAGACCAGGACCGGCGCGGCGATGAACGCGAGCGACACGCTCAGCAACGTCACCGCCAGCGTGAAATACAGGATCCCCAGCGGCAGCATCGCGAGGAAGTACAGCACCGTGCTCCAGGTGCGCGGATCCAGGAACATGTCCTTGATGCGCTCCATCAGCGGCTTGCCGCGTCCGGTGTACAGCGGGCGGCGCGGCATGCGTTCGCCGAGCATCACCTCGACGATGCGGCCTTCGAGCAGCGACAGCATGCGCACCGAGCCGAGGAACAGGATCGCGAACGGGATGCCGATGATCAGCACGCCGAGCCCTGCCGACAGCGAGATGCCCGTCACCGCCCAAGTGAAGTAGAAGATGCCGGTCGCCAGGCTGAGCACCATGTAGAACAGCGAGGCGTACGTGCGCGGATCCGCGGCCACGCCGAAGAACTGGCCGAACGCCGAGTTGCGCGGGCGCGGCGGCGGCGCGCGCAACGCGGTCTGCACCTTGACCTCGGTGTCGCGGTAGATGTCGGCGACTTCTTCCGGTGCACCGTAGCTCGACGCCACGGCGGCGATCACCTCGGCTTCGGATTTGCCTGAATTCTCGGCGAGCTCCGACCGCAGGTATTCCTCCGCGTCGTAGAGCGCGTCCTGCACCAGCGCCGGATCGGCGCCGGCCAGCGCCATGCGCAACTGGTCGAGGTAGGCGGGAATGGAGGTCGGCAGTGCGGCAGACGATAACGATGCGTTCATGGCATCAGGCCTTCTAGGACGGAATCGACGGAATCACGGGTGGCCCGCCACGCGGCGGTCCAGTCTTGCAATGCGGTTCGGCCGGCGCTCGTCAGCCGGTAGTAACGCCGCGGCGGGCCGGACATGGACGGCTCGACATGGCTGTCCAGCAGTCCCGACGCGCCGAGGTTACGCAGCACCGGGTACAACGCGCTCTGCTTGCCGCTGAGCACGCCATCGCCGAAGCGTTCGAGCTTCTTGGCGATCTGGTAGCCGTACATGGGTTCCTCGGCCGCGCCGAGCACCGCAAGCAACGCCAGCGAGACGGTGCCGGCGCTCAATTCCTTCTGGAATTTCTTGAGCTGCGGATCGCCCGGGTCGGCCGGATCGCTGGTTTGGAATTCAGGGTCGCGCATTGCGCTCTCCACTAGGTTGGAGAGAATGCTATTACTGACTTCGCTATAGTGAATGTGCCGGTAGTCATGGGCCCCTGATTTCATGACGGTTTCTTGCCGGGATGCTCACGGGACCGGCCCTAGCGTCCGCTGCACGGCCGCCATCCCGACCGGCCGGGAGCAGCGCCATGCCACGCGGCGACAAATCCGCCTATACCGACAGACAGAAGCGCCAGGCCGAACACATCGAGGACGGCTACAAGGAGCAAGGCCTTTCCGATGAGACAGCCGAGTCGCGGGCCTGGGCGACCGTCAACAAGCAGACCGGCGGCGGTAAGAAGAGCGGTTCCGGACGCGGTCGTTCCAAGGCTGCGACCGGGAAGGCTGCCAGCGAAAGCGCCAAGAAGGCCGCTAAAACGCGCGCGGCCAAGCAGGCCGGCAAGCCGTACGGACGCAAGAAGACGGCGAAGAAGGCGACCGCCAAGAAGTCGACCGTCGAGAACGCCTCGAAGAAGGCGACAAAGAAGGCAACCAAGAAGACGGCAAAGAAAGCAGCAAAGAAGACCGCGAAGAAGGCGACCAAGAAGACGGCGCGCAAGTCGACACGCAAGACTGCCCAGAAGACCGCGCGCAAGCAGGCGAAGTAGCCTCGGGCATTGGGATTCCCGGCCCAGCGATTCCCGCCGGGCCGGTGCGTTAACCTGCGCGCTGGCTCACTGCAGCGGATCGACTCATGGAAACGACCCATCGCCTGTCGGCGCGCGTCATGCGCCAGCGTTTGAACGCGGCCGCGTTGCCGATGCTGATCGCGCTTGCCCTCGCCTTCCCCGCCCACGCCGCGGATCCGGCAACGCCGCCCGCCAAGGCCAAGTCGATGCAGGAGCTGCTCGACGCCTCGCAAGCTTCGGACTGGCGTGCGCTCGATCCGGCCAACACGCTCTACCTCGAACTCGCCGGCGGCCGCGTCGTCATCGAACTTGCACCGGCGTTCGCGCCGCAGCATGTCGCCAATATCCGCACGCTGGCGAAAGAAGGCTACTGGAACGGCATGAGCATCAACCGCTCGCAGGACAACTTCGTCGTGCAATGGGGTGATCCGGCGGAGGATGAAAAGGATCGCAAGGCGATCGGCAGCGCCAAGGCGAAGTTGCCGGCTGAGTTCGCGAGGAGCAGCGACGGGTTGCCGTTCCATCTCCTGCCCGACAAAGACGGCTGGGCGGCGCAGGTCGGGTTCTCCGATGGCTTTCCCGCGGCGCGCGATCCGGCGGAGAAACAGGCCTGGCTCGCGCATTGCTACGGCGCGGTCGGCGCCGGGCGCGACGTCGCCGCCGATTCCAGCAACGGCACCGAGCTCTACGTCGTGACCGGCCAGTCGCCACGCCAGCTCGACCGCAACATCACCACGGTCGGCCGCGTCGTGCAGGGCATGGAGCTGTTGAGTGTCCTGCCGCGCGGCACCGGACCGCTCGGCTTCTATGAGAAAGCCGAACAACGCGTGCCGATCAAGTCGATCCGCCTCGCCTCGGAAGTACCGGAAGCCGAACGCACGTCGCTGCAGGTGCTGCGCACGGATACGCCGCTGTTCGACGAGCTGGTCGAGGCGCGCCGCAATCGCCGCGACGATTTCTACAAGCGCCCGGCCGGTCACATCGACCTGTGCAACGTGCCGCTGCCGACACGGGATCCGGACAAGTCCTGAGCGTTTGGCCGAGACGTGCTTCGGGACAAGATTCGCGCGGCATTCGCCGTCGCGACTTATGGCTTGGCGATGGTCACCACGAGCCGACCGTCCCGGTACTGCGTGGTGCGACTGATGTAGGGTTGCGGCCGAATGCGCTGCGTCGTCCGCGGACCGATGCCCAGCGTCTCGGGAATGACGATGCGAAAGTCCAGTACGTCGCGCGCCTTGAGCTCCTGTTCGCCGCTCGCGTGCGTCGACTCAGCCAATGCTGGGCAAGTCGACAGACTCAACGCGATCACGATGGCCATGCGCGTCGTCACCGTCCATCGGAAGCCAGAGCCGACAGCAGCTCGCCCGAAGAAAACACCGCGTGAAATCCTCGGACGAACCAGTACTGCGCCTGCAACAACCGCTGAAACCTCCAGCTGGTCGATCCTCATGACACCTAATCCCCCCTGAGAGGATGGTGACAAGGTGCGCGTCGCCAGACACCAGTTTCGTGCGGTGGGTCCCGTATCGTGCTGAGGGAACAGAACCTAACGTGAAGCGTTCATCGCGCCCGACAGCAAGTGACGCCAGGGGTCCTTTTGCGTCCCGTTAGGCCCGTGCAGGACGGCATCTCGAAGAACGTGACGACATCGCAAGCGTGCGCAGGAGCACGCTACGGAACGGCCGTCAGGCTGTGTCCGCCTCTTCACGCAGCCATTGCGGCTGGAACAAGCACATGCGATGCACGCTGCGGTAGCGGCCGTCGCTGAAGAACTCGTCGACCAGAAGACCTTCGCGCGTGAATCCGGCCTGCTCGTAGATGCGGATGGCGCGCGTATTGTCCACGTCCACCAGCAGGTAGACCTTGTAGAGGTTGAGCACGCGGAATGCGTAATTGATTGCCAGCCGCGTCGCCGCGCGCGCATAACCGCGGCCCTGCTGTTCGGGCGCGATCATGACCAGGAACTCCGCGCGCCGGTGCAGGTGGTCGATCTCGACCAGTTCCACCAAGCCGACCCGCTCCAGCGCACCGTCCTGGACGATGAAGCGGCGCTCGGACTGGTCGTGGATGTGCTTGCGGTACAGCTCCTCGAGTTCGACGAACGACTCGTAGGGCTCCTCGAACCAGTAGCCCATCATGCTGCGGTTGTTGTTGAGCAGATGGACGAAGTGCAGGTCGCCGCGCTCGAGGGGGCGCAGGGTCACGCTGGCGATGGCAGCGGTCTGATCCATGCTCGATACGGTAGCCGATCCCGGTGCACGCCGCATGACACCAGGTGCGTCGCACGTTTCAAAGTGGAACCGCCAGCCCGACCTTCATCCGGTCGAGCACCACCATCGTGGTGAAACTCTTGACGTTGGGATCGTCGAGCAGGTGTTCGCGGGTGAAGGTTTCATAGCGGCGCATGTCCGCCGTCACCACGACCAGCACGAAATCGGCGACGCCAGTGACGTAGTAGCACTGTTGTACCTCGGCGCAGGTAGCCATCTTCCTGCCGAAACGGTCGAGATCGGAGGACCGCTCGCGGTCCAGGTCGACGTTGACGATGCAGGTCACCGGCAGGCCGACGGCATCGGGCGAAACGACGGCGATCTCGGCGGAGATGACCCCGCCTTCGCGCAGTCGCTTGAGCCGGCGCTGCACCGCTGCGGGTGAGAGCCCGATCGCCTCGCCCAGCGTCTTGGCCGGCTTCAGCGTGTCGTGCTGGTAGCGGGCGAGGATCGCCAGGTCGAAGTTGTCGAGGATCATGATGGTTGCGCCTGCTCGCCCCGGTTAGCCGGCCTGCCTGCGGTTTGGCCTCGCCAAACCCCTGCAGAACGCGGCCCGACGCCCTGTCGTCGAAACTACGCTATGCCCCGTCCCGCAGCAACGGATGCGCCATGCCATTCGAATCTCCCAAGCCGCAACATGCACCAAGAACGCCCGTCGAGGCGCGAACGGCGCACCTGCCCGAGCCGCTGCATCGCCTGGACCTTGCACGCATCGCCGAAGCCGCGAGCGTGATCGATCCGGTCTTCCTGCATTCGCCGCAACTCCAGTTCGAGACGCTGTCGGCAACGCTCGGGTGCCACCTCACCGTCAAGGTCGAGACCTTGAATCCGGTGCGTTGCTTCAAGGGCCGCGGTGCCGACTACCTGGTCGCCAAACGCGTGGCGGCAGGCCTGCGTGAGTCGCTCGTGTGCGCGAGCGCCGGCAACTTCGGACAGGCGATGGCCTATGCCTGCCGCAAGCGCGGTATCGCCTTGACGGTGTTCGCATCGGTCAACGCCAATCCGCTCAAGGTCGAACGCATGCACGCGCTGGGTGCGCAGGTCGTGCGCGCTGGCGAGGATTTCGACGCAGCCAAGGATGCCGCGAGGGCGTGGGCGCAGGCGCATCGCATGACGTTCGTCGAAGACGGCGCGCAACCCGAAATCTCCGAAGGCGCGGGCAGCATCGCGGTGGAACTGTTGCGCAACGGCGCGCACTTCGATGCGCTGGTGCTGCCGCTCGGCAACGGTGCCCTGCTGGCTGGCGTGGCACGCTGGACCAAGGCCCATTCGCGTGGGACCCGCATCACCGGCGTCTGCAGCAGCGGCGCGCCGGCGATGGCCGTGGCCTGGCGCGCCGGCCCTGGCGTCGCGCTCGTGTCGTATGCGGACATCCGCACCATCGCCGACGGCATCGCCGTGCGC
>JACMKK010000207.1 GCA_014380115.1 Luteimonas sp.
CATCGTTGCAGGCCAGCTTCGCGCGGATATCAACTCGGCGCTCGCCATCAGCCCACAACAACACGCAGCGCGCTCGCCGCGCAAGTGCCGCGCTGCCACTGCGCTTACGGATCACCGCCTCCAACTCGCCGCGCTCGTCGGTCGTCACCGTCATTCTGTGCATGCCCTCCAAAATGAAGCATACACAGCCGATTTCAACGATTCAGTGGACTAGTGAGGACGCCGTTGTCCACCAAGCCCGACCGTGGCGTCGTGATCGGCGTCGGTGACGACGGCTACTACGCGATACGCCATGTCGACGGCACTTTTAAACCTACACACAAGATCGAAGACCACAGCGACGGCGCCACGCTTGAGAACTTTCTTGCACGCGTACGTTCGGGCGGGCAATCTCGAGAAGGACCGCTATCCTGAGGTCCAAATCGCGTAATCGGCGTGACCCTGTACCAGTAAACAGGACCAATCAGTTACAGAGCGACCGTCATGATTGAGGGCCTGCCAGGCCCGGGAGCATGTCGTGAAAAGCAGCAAGTTCACCGAGGACCAGATCGCGTTTGCCATGAAGCAAAACGAGCTGAGCACGAGCGTCGAGGAGGTGTACCGCAAGATGGGCGGCAGCGATGCGACGTTCTATGTATGGAAGAAGAAGTACAGCGGCGTCGGGCCGTCCGAGCTGCGACGATTACGCTAGCTCGAGGAGGAGAATCGCCGGCTTAAACAGCTCGTCGCCGACCTGAGTTTGGACAAGGCGATGCTGCAGGCGGTGGTCGCAAAAAAACTCTGAGGCCTTCGTATCGGCGCGAGTTGGTACCTGAACTGATGCAGCGGTTCGGCTGCAGTGAACGCAACGCGCTGCGCATCTGCGCATCCTGCGCATGGCCGCCTCGACGCAACGATACACGTCGACGAAGCGTGACGAGTCGGTGCTGAAGCTGCGCATTAAGGAGATCACCAACACGCGCATGCACTACGGCTATCGCCGAGTGCATGTTCTGTTGCGACGCGAAGGCCATCGAGACAACGTGAAGCGTGTGTACCGGTTGTGCCGCGAGGAAGGGCTGTCGCTGTGGCTGAAGCGGCCGCGGCGTAACAAGGCGGCCGAGCTGCGCCAGCCCAAGCAGCTTGCCCTTGCCATAATGAGATCTGGAGCATGGACTTCGTTGCCGACGCGCTGTTCGACGGACGCAAGCTGAGCATGCTCACCGTGGTCGATTGCTATACGCGGGAATGCCTTGCCATCATCCAATCGGAGCTGCTGACAGTCTCATCGGCTGTCGTATCTTTGCAGATGGAAGCCATGCCGGCATCGCTCTTGGCTTCTGTTGCGTGAAGCCCCGCGCGCGATCTGAGAATGAGCAGCGGTTATCGGGCTGGCGACACTTTGCGTGGAGACCTTAGAGGGTCGTTCGGATCGAAAGACGCCACGGTAACTGCGGCGCGACCTACTCGCGCAAAGCCTGCTGGACGGTGGACGGTAGACGCGTGTGTCGACTACAGCTGCTCGCGCAGCTTGTGCGGGCGCTCGAAGACCGTCTGGAGGCCAGTGTGTCGGCAGCACCGCTGATCCGTCTTGGAGGGTCATCACGGCTTGATCCTGCGGTCTTGCCCGAGCGCTGCTTCGCGCGCGGCCAGCCGCTCCTGGGCTTCCTTGGCGTGGTAGGACTCGCCCTCGATGCGCACGACCTCGGCACGGTGCATAAGGCGAGCGACGAGCAAGACGACGCACGCGGCACTGGGGAACACCTCCCCCAGTCCCTAAACGCTCTGTCGGTCCTCAGCACTATGCACTTGTGCTGATAGCGTCGGCTGACGAGTTCGAACAGCAGGTCCGCACGCCGGTTCGAGTGGGACAAGTATCCGACCTCATCAATGACCAGGACGTCAGGCGTAGCGTACTGGCGCAGGGTCGAGTTGCTGTCCAGCACGGAAAGATCGCCCAGCAGTTGCCCCGCGGTAGTGAACAGCACCGTGTGACCGGCCAGCATCGCCTGGTAGCCCAGGCTGGGATTATCTACTTGCCCAGGCCGTTGCCGCCGACCAAAACGACGTTGGTCGCGTCGGCAACGAACTGCAGCGTCATGAGCTTCTCTATGGCGGCGCGGTCGATATGTTCGAGCCAGCTCCAGTCGAAGTTGGCCAGCGGCTTGAATTGGCCGATGTCGGTGGCGCGCACGCGCAGCACGAGCTGCGCCGTCCGCGCTCGGCGAGTTCTCGGCCGAGCCACTGCGCGAAGCGACGGGCGCCCCTCTCCGTCGGCCATCACCTCTGACCAGTGGGCGAGCAGACCATGAAGGCGCAGGCTGGCGGTCTGCGCAAGAAGTTCGGCGGCGTTCATCGGGATTTCCTTCATCGCGGAGTTCTCCTGGGTTGATCCGTGCGGCCTGCTCGATCTGGTCGTAGGAAGCCAGCGCATGCGTCTCACCGGCGCATCGCTACGGACGACGTCCTCGCTCAAGCAAAGCGCGGTGGGTGACGGCAGGCCTTGCTCTTCGCGAGCGCGTTCAAGCGCGAACCGCACGGCATTCGGATGCGGGGCGCCCTGGTCGAGCGCCTGGCCGATGGCGACTTGGAGCGCCGCGTTGTCGTATCGATCGAGCAGGCGCAGCGGCGCCGCGGTGAAGGATCCCAGGCTGTTCCAGCGCTCGGCCGCGCGTTCGAACAGCAGCGCCGCGGCCGGCGCGTCGTGGGTGAGCCGGGCGACACCGCGATGGGCTCGGGCGCCGCGCTTGTGCTCGACCAGCGCCTGGATAGGGGCCGACTGCTCGATCTGCTGGCCGCTGTCATAGCTGCGCACATGCGGGGCGACCTCCTGGAGGCCAACGACACGCGCACGCGCCGCTCGTCGGCAAGCACCGATAGGGTCTGCCGCACACTTCACGACTTCGCAATATTCGAAGTTGCGTCGCACGGCTCATGTCGACGGCTGCAAGCGTGGGGACACTGCGGGAACGACAACGCCACCGATCACTATGAAGCCAACATTCAGAATGGAAGTCTCGAAACTCTTTCCGAGAAATTGGTGCAGAGCCGGATTTATTGCGCTGGGACTGGCGGCATGCGCGACTGCGTCGAATGCGCAGCCATGGAACGCCGGGCTCAGCGATACCGTACTCGACCGCAGCACCGCTACAACCGCCGACACGATCAATGTACGAGCCACCTTGCACAACCTGGGCAGCATCGGCACTTTTACCGTGCGGTTCGCTGTCCTGATGGACGGTACGGCAATGCCGGTCACTTTGTTCAGCTGTCGCACATCAGAACTCGCCAAAGGTGCGTCATTCACGTGTAGGGGCGCATGGCGCCCGTCTGTGACAGGCACCTATCGAGTTCGTGCACTGGCCGCCGACCTCGCGGGAGCGACTCACCTCGGTTCCGCCCCGTTCCCGCCGGAGCGCATTTCCTCGCCCGTGGTCGTGGTAAGCACAAGCACAGTGACCCCGCCCGCGACACCTGCGCCTCAGGTCAGTGCAGGCTGGAACGCGGGCGTGGCGGCGGTGGGCAGCGACCGTGCCAGCGCGTTGGTCGGCGATACCGTCCCGGCGTTTGGCACCCTCAGAAACCTGCGGAGCGCCGGTACATTCAACGTGCTGATCGCCGTGCTGCGCGACGGCAGCTCCCAGCCCGTCACGTCATTCAGCTGCCGGACCCCTGAGCTGGCTACATCTGTGGAGTATCGGTGCAACGGCAGCTTTCGGCCCGTGGGCGCTGGTACCTACCGCGTGCGGGCACGTGCTGCAGATCTGACCGGCACCGGCTTTGCGGGAGAAGTTGGCGTTCCCGGCGAGCAAATTTCCGGTGCCATTCTGGTTGGCGCAGCGGGGTATACGCCTGCGCCCTCACCCGTGCCACCCACACCAGTACCGCCAACTCCAGTTCCATCCAGCGCTGGCTTGCCTGAAAAGGTTGTGGCAGGTTATTGGCCGAACTGGCCCGAGTCGCCGATTCGCATCCGCAACATTCCTCCGGCCTACAACACGATTTACCTGTTCCATGCGATGCCCGTAGGCGGCTCGCCAGGAACCACGGGGGCGCTGTACTGGAACGCTCCAGGGGACGGACGCGGCGCGGCAACAAACTTGGTCGCAGACATCCAATACGCTCGCACGACTCAGGGCAGGAAAATTATCTTGTCCGTCGGCGGTGCAGGTAACGGGATGAGCTTTCCCTACCGTGGCAAGTCACAGGCCTTCGTCGACAGCATCGCGGCGCTACATTCGCGCTTGGGCGGTTTCGACGGGCTGGACTGGAACACCTATGAAGCCGAGCAACAGCCCGACACCGCCGAGATTATTTGGATAAGCCTTGAACTCAAGCGCCGCTTTCCCGGATTCATCATCTCTACGCCTCCTGCACCTTGGAGTCAGAGAGACATGATATTTTGCCAGGCGATGGTGCAGGCTGGCGCATTGGATTACGCGGCGCCGCAGTACTACGATGGCCCCGGCCTTAATGATCCCGCGTACGTGGTGAGCAACGTTGCGCAGTGGGTCGGGCTGCTGGGCGCTAGCAAGGTCGTGGTGGGCTTCGGTCTATGGAACGCTACCAACTACATGAGCGTGGCTCAAGCCGAGTCGGCGTGGAATCAGGTGCGTGCCCGGTTTCCGGGGCTTCGCGGCGCCTATGACTGGACCATCCATACCGATGAGGCAGCGGGCTGGCCTTTTGCCAATCGCATAGCGCCGCTGGTGGCGGCGCCGTAGTTAGTCGGTGCCTGGCGGCTGCGGATGCAGCCATTCAGTCGTTAGGAATCTGCGTTTGGCCTGAGGGCCTCCGCGGTTCCATAGCTTTGGGGATGCCGATTTTGCCGGCTGGCCACCTAAACTTACTGCGCCACAACTCTGCGCTGCTCTGCCGCAGCAGGGGGACTGGCCGAGACGCTGATTAGTTTGTAGCTCAAGCTGATCCGCAGCGTCGTGATCAAGTGCATTCCATCGCCGCGCTCGCAGGACTGCCTAGTCTTACTGTGTCACAAAAGTAGCTTTGCGCGTACTTTGCCGCAGCAGGGGCACTGGCCGAGACGAGCGATCAGCGCGTAGCTCAGGTTGATCCGCAGCGTGGTGATCGAGTGAGCCATGTGCCGCTGCGCGCGCAGGACTACCGCGGGGGATGTAATCCTTGGGAAGGGCAGGCACTTGGCGTTCGATGAAGTTTTCTTTGCCGC
>JACMKK010000013.1 GCA_014380115.1 Luteimonas sp.
GATCGAGCGCATGTCGCGGATGTGCACGCCTTCTTCGAGCAGAAGCTGCAGAACCTTTTGCAGTGCGGCGATGCCAACCATCTTGGGGACCACGTCTTCGATCAGTTTCGGGGCCAGCTTCGTCACGTGCTCGACGAGCTGCTGCGTCTCGACGCGGCCCAGCAACTTGGCCGCGTGCAATTGCATCAAGTGTGAAAGATGGGTCGCGACCACAGTCGAGCAATCAACGACCGTAAATCCGGCCATCTGTGCCGACTCGCGCTGGCGCTCCTCGATCCAGACCGCGGGCAGTCCGAAGGCGGGGTCGGTGGTCGCAGTGCCGATCAGTTGCGTCGTCGCGCCGCCCGGGTTGATCGCGAGCAGCATGCCGGGATAAGCCTCGCCTTCGCCGACGACCGCGCCGCGCAGCGTCAATCGATAGGCGCTCGGCTTCAATTCGAGGTTGTCGCGGATGTGCACCGGCGGCGGCAGGAAGCCGACGTCCTGTGCGAACTTCTTGCGCACGCCCTTGATGCGGCCGAGCAGATCGCCCTGGCGCGCCTTGTCGACGAGTGCGATCAGGCGGTAGCCGACTTCGAGGCCGAGGGTGTCGACCGGCATCAGGTCGTCCCAGGTCGCTTCCGGGTTCGCCTGTGCGGCCTCGGCCGGGCGCGGCGGCGGGATCTCGGCCGCGCGCTTGTCGCGCCGGTTCATCCACCAGGCCGCATAGCCGAAGCCGCCTGCCAGCGACAGGAACACGATGTTCGGCATGCCCGGGATCACGCCGAGTGCCGCGATCACGCCGGCCGTGATGCCGAGCGCCTTGGGTGAGTTGAAGACCTGTGCGGCGATCTGGCTGCCCACGTCCTCGCCCTTGCCGACGCGCGAGACCACCATCGCCGCCGCGACCGAGATCAGGAGCGCCGGAATCTGCGCGACCAGCGCATCGCCGACCGCCAGCAGGATGTAGCTGTTGGCCGCTTGCGAAGCCGAGAGGTCGTGCTGCACGACGCCGATCACGAAGCCGCCGATGATGTTGATGAAGAGGATCAGGAGGCCGGCCATCGCGTCGCCGCGCACGTACTTGCTGGCACCGTCCATCGAGCCGTAGAACTCGGCCTCGTCGCCGACTTCGCTGCGGCGGCGCTTGGCCTCCTTGTCGTCGATCAGGCCGGCGTTCAGGTCGGCGTCGATCGCCATCTGCTTGCCGGGCATCGCATCGAGCGTGAAGCGCGCGCCGACTTCGGCGATGCGCTCGGCGCCCTTCGTCACGACGATGAAGTTGATGACCACCAGGATCGCGAACACGATCAGGCCGACCGCGAAGTTGCCGCCGATCAGGAAGTGGCCGAACGCCTCGATCACCGCACCCGCCGCACCGGCGCCGGTGTGGCCTTCGAGCAGCACGACGCGGGTCGAGGCGACGTTGAGCGAGAGCCGCAGCAAGGTCGTCAGCAGGATGACGGAGGGAAAGGCCGCGAAGTCGAGCGGCTTGACCATGTAGGCCGCCACCATCATCACCATCAGCGCCATCGCGATGTTGAAGGTGAACAGGAGGTCGAGCGCGAACGGCGGCAGCGGCAGCACCATCATCGCGAGGATCATCACGACCACCAGCGGTGCCGCCATCGAGCGCACGGCCTTGGCGTTCGGGCCGAGCCAGGCTTGCATCTGCTGCAACGGGTTCATGGGGTCGGGAGCTCCGGAAAGTGGGGCGAAAGTGCACCGCGAGGTGCTGCGCCATTGTTCCGGGGCGAGGCTGGAACTTGAGGCGGATAAGCGGGGCAAACTGCCGTCAGTTCGAGGCCGTGGCCCTGCGAAGGCATTGCTCCCGCACAAGGCTGCGCGCTGCTATCTGTCCATGCATGGCGACGCAAACATCCATAGTGCTTAAGGGTTAGCACGCGGGTGTCGGCACCGCGGTTGCTCGCCAGACATGTTTTGCATCCAACGCCGATCAACGAGCGACCGCCGCCGGTGTCGAGGACACTACAGGTCTCTGCGTAGACAACGAGCGGCGCCACGAGCGAGTTGCCCGTCGGCGACCTGGATCCTCTGGCCCACGACGTCGCGAAATTCATCTCCAAGTAGCGCCGCAAGGACGACATCCGGACGCGAACGTCGCGGCACCGGGATCGAGAAACTCCGTCAGTCGAAGACCTCCATGCCCGGAACCGGCTTGTGGTGCGGGTCGAGTTCTTCCGGCACGTTCAGCTCCGGCAGCGCGTTCGGCATCGCGACCTGTCCGGCGAGTGCGGCGCGCAGTTGGTAGACATAGGCAAGCACCTGCGCGACGGCGCCGAACAGCGCGGCCGGGATCTCGCGGTCGAGTTCGGCGTGCGCGTACAGCGCCCGCGCCAGCACCGGCGCCTGCAGCACCGGCACCTTCGCATCCTTGGCCAGATCGCGAATCTTCATCGCGAGAAGATCGGCGCCCTTGGCGACGACGCGCGGCGCGCCCATCTTCTTGTCGTCGTACTTCAACGCGACCGCGTAGTGAGTCGGGTTCATCACGACCAGGTCGGCATCGGGCACGGCGGCGAGCATGCGGCGCTTGGTCATCTCGCGCATGCGGGCGCGCAGCTTGGCCTTGATCTCCTGGTTGCCCTCGAGCTCCTTGTGCTCCTGCTTGAGTTCCTGATGGCTCATCTTCAGGCGCTGAGCGTGGTGGTGGCGCTGCAGCGGCACGTCGATCATCGCGAAGGCGGCCAACGCGAGCAGCAAGAGACCGAGGCCGCCCACCATCGCGCTCGCCGCCTGCTGGATCGCCGCCGGCAACGGCAGGGCCAGCACACCGGCCAGCTCGTCGACATGGCCCTTCAGGTACAGCGCACCGATCGCGCCGAGGACAAGCGCCAGCACACTGCCCTTGGCCGCGTCGATGAGCTTGTCCTTGGTCACGATGGCCGGCAGTCCGGTGATCGGGTTGAGCTTGCCGAAATTGGGCATGACGGGCTTGAGCGTCCAGTTCCAGCCGCCGATGGCAATGCAGCCGGCCAGTGCCGTCGCCATCATCACCGCGCCGAACGGCACGATCACCCACATCAGCCTGAGAGTCAGCTCGAGAAGACGCTCGCCCATGAAGGCCGTGTCGAGGATCGCGGCGCGGTCGAACTGCAGCCCCTGCATCAACGTCTGCTTGAGCCAGTCGGCGGCCCAGGGCGCGGCCGTGACGAGCATCGCGCCGCACACCGCGATCGCGGCGAAGTGGCCGAAGTCGCGCGAACGCGCGACCTGACCTTCTTCGCGCGCTTTCTTCAGCTTGCGTTCAGAGGCGGGGAGGTTGCGGTCTTGGGCGTTTTGTTCCGACATGGCACGGCGCGCGTGATGCGGCGCAGCGTCATTGTCGCGAGGCGCGCCCAAGACGCGACGCAGACAAGAGGGGCGATTCGCCGCTACTTCCGCGTGACGGCAGGCTCTGGGTCTGTCGGGAAAGATGCGCGCGTCACCGCATCCGCTGCCGCAGGCCGCGCGTAAGGGTCAGCACGCGGCCATCTTGCAGCGTCACTCAACACGCCCCAAGGGACAAACCATGAAGCACATCAAACTCTCGACGATCGCCCTCGCGCTGGTGATGTCGGTCTCGACCCTCACCGCGATCGCCCAGGTCACCGTCGGCGGCGCGCCGATGTACGCCAACAAGGACATCATCGACAACGCGGTCAACTCGAAAGACCACACGACACTCGTCGCCGCCGTCAAGGCCGCGGGGCTCGTCGAGACGCTCAAGGGTGCAGGCCCGTTCACGGTGTTCGCGCCGACCAACGCCGCCTTCGCCGCGCTGCCGGCCGGCACCGTCGACACGCTGCTCAAGCCCGAGAGCAAGCCGGCCCTCACGAAGGTGCTGACCTACCACGTCGTCGCCGGCAAGATGGACGCGGCTGCACTGACGAAGGCCATCACGGCCGGCGGCGGCAAGGCCTCGCTCAAGACCGTCTCGGGCGGCACGCTGACCGCGAGCGCGGCGGGCGGCAAGGTCATGGTGATGGACGAATCCGGCGGCACCGCCAACGTGACGATCGCCGACGTGATCCAGTCGAACGGCGTGATCCACGTCGTCGACAAGGTGCTGCTGCCGAAGTAAGGCCACTCGCGCGCCACGCAGCGCGCATTCCCCCACGAAACCGCCCGCGCAGTGTCCTGCGCGGGCGGTTTTTTGCCTGGCGGCCGAGGCGCTGCGCCTACACTTTGGGCACCGCATCTCTTGTCATGGCGCAGGCCGGTGACCAGCACGCATGGGCACGTCCGAAGAAGAAGACCGCAGCCGGGTGGCGCTGCTACGGGCCTACGGCATTCTCGACACTCCCCCGGAGATCGAATTCGATCGCATTGCGCGCCTGGCGGCCGGCATCTGCGCCACGCCCATCGCGCTGATCAGCCTGGTCGACGGTGAGCGCGTCTGGTTCAAGTCGGCCCATGGCGTCGCGTGGCAGGACTGCGATCGAGCGGCCACCTTCTGTTCCTACGCGATCCAGCAGCGTTCGATCTTCGTCGTCGAAGACATGGCGCGCGATGCGCGCTTCGCCGGCAGCCCGCTCGTCTCCGAAGACGCCGGTGTCCGCTTCTATGCCGGCATGCCGCTGCTCACGCCCAACGGCGTCGCGTTCGGCGCGCTCGCCGTGCTCGACCGCGTGCCGCGCACGCTCGACGCGCTGCAGCACGAAGCGATTCAAACGCTGGCGGCCCAGGTGATGACACTGATCGAGTCGCGCTACCGCCAGCGCGGCCTGCGCGAGGCCCTGGCGCAGAAGGACGCGCTGAACGCGGCGCTGGTCGACGGCGAAGCGCGCTGGCGCCTGCTGTTCGATCGCAATCCGCTGCCAATGTGGGTCTACGACCAGGCCACGCTGCGCTTTCTCGCCGTCAACGAGGCCGCGGTCGCGCACTACGGGTGGACGCGCGACGAGTTCCTTGCGATGACCATCGCCGACATCCGTCCACCCGAAGACGAGGCAGCGCTGAGGGCCGATCTGGCGCTGCAACGCGCCGGGCTGCACGCACCGCAGCGGTGGCGCCACCGCATGCGCAGCGGCCGAGTGATCCATGTCGAGATCACGGCGCACTCGCTGCCTTTCGCCGATCGGTCCGGGCGGCTGGTGCTGGCCCACGACGTGACCGAGCGCGTGCTCGCCGAGGCCGCGGTGCGCGAGAGCGAGGCGCGTTGGCGCCGGCTGTTCCAGGCCAGCGCCACCGGCATCACGTCGTGCGCTGCCGACGGCCGCTTCCTCAGTGCCAACCCGGCCTACTGCGCGCTGACCGGCCGCAGCGAGGCCGAGTTGCTGGCCCTCGGCTTCCTCGACATCACGCACCCCGACGACCGGGTCGGCTGCGCCGACGGGTTGGCGCGCCTGCAACGTGGCGAGGTCGAGACCGTGACCTTCGAGAAGCGCTACGTGCGCCCCGACGGCAGCGTCGTCTGGGCGCGCGCCGCCGTCGCGCTGACCGAATCGGGCGAGCAGCAGGCGCCGCACTTCGTTGCCGTCGTGCAAGACATCGATTCCCAGCGCGCGGCGCAGGAACACCTGCAGCAGAGTCACGCGCTGATCCGGCTCGCCGGGCGCATGGCCCGCCTTGGAGGCTGGGCGATCGAGCTGCCACAGCGCACGGTGCGCTGGTCCGACGAACTGCTGACGATCCTCGACTGCGAACCGAACTATGCCCCGGACCTCGAAGAAACCCTGGGCTGGTATCCGGCGGCGGCTCGGGCTGCCGCCGAAGCTGCGCTCGAGGCCTGTCTGACCCACGGCACGGCGTTCGACACCGAGCTCGAGATCCGCTCCGCGCGCGGGCGACTGCTGTCGGTGCGCCTGATCGGCCAGGCGCCCGGAGAATCCGCAAGTGCATTAC